>JALZDU010000009.1 GCA_030862405.1 Actinomycetota bacterium
CCGGCCAGCCGCTCGGGCTCCACCTCCACCGCGCGCCCACCGGCGGCAAGCTCCCGGATCCGGCTCACCCGGGCACGCTAGCGCGTGGTCGAGAGTGGCAATCGGTGCTAGGCACCGATTGCACTCACGAGCAGCCGTAGGCTGCACCTCGTGATCGACGTGCTGGTGGCTGGGGGTGGCCCGGCGGGATGGGCGGCGGCGGCGGCCTGCGCGCGGTTGGGCCTGCACACCGAGCTGGTGGATCCGGCGCCGGACCGGCCCTGGCGCGCCACTTACGGCTCGTGGCGGGCAGAGCTGCCCAACGGCGCCGAGGCAGCCGTGGCGGCCACCGGTCGCGGTGAGGCGATCGGCACCAGCGGGCACCGATTGGGCTGGGAGTACGTGGTGCTGGACAACAGCGCGTTGCGGGACGGGTTCGCCGCCGCACCGGTCAAGGTGGTGACAGGCCGGGTGCGGGATGCCCACCCGGATCCGGACGGGGTCACCGTCGATCTGAATGGCAGCCGCCAGCGGGCGGCCGTCCTGCTCGACGCGACCGGCGCGGGCCGTTCGGTACTCGGCGCCACCATCCGCCGGCCGGCAGCTGAGCAGACCGCAGTGGGAGTGCTGGTCGACGCCGATGCCGCTGCGGCTGTGGTGGCTGCCGGCAGTGCGTTGTTCATGGACTGGCGGCCGCACCACGGCGAGCCCGGATGGCCCACATTCCTCTATGCGATACCGGTAACGCCGGATCGCGTGCTCCTCGAGGAAACGTCGCTGGCCCGCCGTCCGGGGCTCAGCCTGGCGGTGTTGCGTCGCCGGTTGCACGCCCGGCTGGCCCACCACCGCATCGCCGTGCCGGCGGGCAACGAGGAGCGAGTGCGCATCCCGGTGGACCGCCCGCTACCAGTGGCTTCGGCCTGGCGTCGGCCAGTGGTGCCGTTCGGGGCAGCAAGCCCACTGGTGCACCCCGCGACCGGGTACAGCGTGGCCGCGGCGCTGCAACTGGCCCCACGGCTGGCCACGGCTGTCCGGGACGCGCTGCAGCGCGGCGGTTCCGCGGCTGCCGGCGCTGCCGCATGGCAGACGGTGTGGAGCCCGGCCGCGCTGGCGGTGCATACCCTGCGGCGGCGCAGCCTCGAATCGCTGCTGCGCTTCCCGCCCGAGCTTGTCCCGCAATTCTTCGACGTGTTCTTCGCACTTCCGCAGCGGCACCGCTGGGCTTACCTCACCGGCCGCGAGGACGTCACCGGCAGCGCCGCTGCCATGGGCGCGTTGTTCACCGCATCCCCGTGGTGGCTTCGCAAGCGGCTGGTCGCCGGTGCGCTCGACCCGCGCACGCTGGCAGCCCCCGGCAACGGCGGTCCGGTCAGGAATGCGGGACGGTGATGTGCACCTCGACGTCAGGCTTGACCTTGAGCGCACCGAGCATGGCAGAGAACGGCTTGATGCCGAACTTGCGCTGATCCAGGACGAGCTTGGCGTTCCACTGCTTGCCGTCTCCGCGAGCCTCGACAGAGATCGGATTCGTCACGCCGTGCAGCGTCAGGTCGCCTTCGATGCGGGCCCGATCGCCGTCGCGTGCCACTGACACTGAGCGGAACTCGATCTTCGGGTACTTCTGGGTCTCGAGTGTCTTCTGGGCGTTCTTCTCGATGTCCTTGCGATCGGATGCCGAGACCGCCTCGGTTGTCACGCGCAGCGAGGTCGCGTCGAAGTCGGCTACGACCTTGTCGTCGTCCCCCACTTCCAGGGACAGCGTCGTGACTTGCAGGGTGACGTCGTGTCCGAAAGACGTCAGCATTCCCTCCCGAAACACCTGGACACGGCAGTCCACGGCAGCAGCATCGAATGTCGGCACGGCGCAAGCTTAGCTTGATGCGATCACCCACTGGCAACGTCTTGAGCAGCCGCCGCAGGCGCGATCGCGTCGGCGAGCCGCTGCACGTCCGGGAAGCCGTCCCGATCGGCGAGCAGGGCGACATATGCGCTGTCCCGGTACCAGGACAGCCCGACAACGAGGGCCTGGCCGGGCGCCAGCGGCGCCAGCGGGAACACCTCTTCCAACTCCGCGCCGTCCAGCGTGAACCGCATCGCTGGCAGCGGGATGCTGGTCACCATGAGGTCGAACAGCAGTGCGGCGCCCTGACCGGCTACGGGGGCCGCCAGGCGGTGCACCGCAGGCGGCAACCGGTCAGCGAGCAGCGGTATCGCACCAACGCCGCGGTCGGCGCCAGCTGCCTTGTTGCGCTCCATCGCCGCGCGGATCCTGAGCAGCCGCTCGCCCGGATCGGGCTCGCTGACCGGCAGCTCGCAGAGGTAGCCGGACAGCTGATTTCGTCCGATGCGGTCGCTCGACCTGGCCCGCCGGCTGACCGGGATGAACGCTCGCAGCACCGACCCTTTGACCAGGTCGCCGCGACCGATGAACCACTCCCGTAATGCACCGGTCAACACTGACAGCAGGACGTCGTTCACCGTGCCGCCGAAGTGTGCCCGGATCCGGCGTATCTGCCCGAGCTCGAGCCGAGCCGTCGCTAACACACGCTGGCCCGAGGACGAGATCACCAG
>JALZDU010000026.1 GCA_030862405.1 Actinomycetota bacterium
AGGTGATCGAGACACACCGCAAAAGGGCCACGGCGATGCGGCCGGACGAGCGTCGCGCGGCGATCGTGGCCACCACCCTGCCGCTGATCATCGAACACGGCGCGACGGTGACCACCGGGCAGATCGCGGCCGCGTCGGGCGTCGCCGAGGGCACCGTGTTCCGGGTCTTCGCCGATAAGCAAGAGTTGTTGGCGGCGTGCCTCGACGCCGCCTTCGATCCGGCCGATCCGGTGGCCACGCTGCAACAGATCCCCCGCACTCTCCCGGTTCGGGATCGGTTACTGCAAGCCACCGACACCGTTGCCGAGCACTGGGACCGGGCGTTGTCGGTCGGGCATGCGGTGCACGCGGCCTGTACTGGCCAACCCAGGGCGGGATCACCGAGCAGCCCGGGTGCAGCGATGCGCGAGCTCATCAGCGCACTCGCCGATCTGCTGGCTCCGGACGCCACATCGCTGCGGCTGAGCCCGGAGCGCACCGCGCAGCTGTTCCTGCTGACGGTGACCAGCGACCGGATGCTGCGGCTGCGGATGGGCGGGCTCGGCGCACCCGCCCTGGGCGACACCGGGGAGCTGGTGGATGTGTTCCTGCACGGCGCGCTGCGAGGGCAGCACGGGTGAGCGAGCTGATGATCGACGCCGTCGAGGTGCGCAAGACGTTCGGCGACGTCACCGCCTTGGACGGGGTCAGCGTGGCCGTTCCCACCGGCACCGTGCACGGCTTGCTCGGGCACAATGGTGCCGGCAAGACCACCCTGGTCAACGTCCTGACCACACTGTTCGCCCCGACCGGCGGGAGCGCGGCGGTGGCCGGTTTCGACGTGGTGCGCGACGCCGCCGAGGTGCGCCGCCGGATCGGTGTCACCGGCCAGTTCGCCTCGGTGGATGAGGACCTCACCGGCACCCAGAACCTGGTGCTGCTGGGCCGGCTGCTGGGTGCCGGCCGGCGCGAGGCGAGCCAGCGAGCCGTCGAGCTGCTGGAACTGTTCGGGCTCACCGAGGCCGCCGACCGGCCCGCCCAGGGCTACTCCGGAGGCATGCGGCGCAAACTCGACCTGGCCAGCAGCTTGGTCGGGCGGCCCGATGTGGTGTTCCTCGACGAGCCCACCACCGGTTTGGACCCGGAGAGCCGGCTGGGTATGTGGGACGTCGTGCTCAACTTGGTGGCCGGCGGCACCACGGTGCTGCTCACCACCCAGTACCTCGATGAGGCCGACCGGTTGGCCGACACGATCACCGTGCTGGCCGAGGGCAAGGTAGTTGCGGCGGGCACCGCGGCCGAGCTCAAGGACCGCGTCGGCCGGCGGACCGTCAGCGCGACGCTGGCCGACGCGGCGGACATCGTCCCCGCGCTGGACACCCTGCGGCGCGCAGGGCTGGAGCCGTTGCAGTCCGGCCGGACGCTGACCGCTGCGGTCGAGTCCTCCCGGGCGCTGGCCGTCGTGGTGCGCGCATTGGATGACGCCGGCATCGAGGCCGACGAACTCGGCTTGCACGAACCGACGCTCGACGACGTCTACCTCACCCTGACCGGAGCCCGACCATGACCGCGCTCGCCACGAAACCCAGCGCCGCGCGGGTCCGCCCGGCCGGTAGCGGGGTGCTCACCCAGGTGCAGGTGCTCACCGGCCGGGCGCTGCGCCGGCTGCGGGATCCGCGGATGATCGTGCTGAGCATGCTCCAGCCGTTGATCATGCTGACGCTGTTCAGCCAGGTGTTTCGCAGTATCGCGAACTCGCCCGGCTTCCCGGCCGGGGTGAGTTACATCGACTACGTGCTGCCCGCGATCCTGGTGACCACGGCGAGCCAGGCGGCGATGTGGTCCGGTGCGGGGCTGGCCACCGACCTGCGCAACGGTGCACTGGCGCGGTTTCGTACGTTGCCCATCTCGATGGCCTCGGTGCTGGTCGGGCGCAGCGTGTTCGACCTGGTGCGCAGCGCCACCCAGCTCATCGTGCTCCTCGTCGCCGGCGCCATGCTCTTCGGATACGCCCCAACCGGCGGGGTCCCCGGCACTGCGCTGGCGCTGCTGATCGGGCTGGCCGTCGGTACCGGGCTGTCCTGGGTGTTCATTGCGCTGGCCTGCTGGATGCGCAACGTGGAGCTGATGCAGATGGTCGGCTTCGTAGTGATCTTCCCATTGATGTTCGCGTCCAGCGCGTTCGTGCCCATCGCTGAGCTGCCGTCGTGGATGCGGTTGATCGCGATCATCAACCCGCTCAGCTACGCGATTGACGCCGCCCGGGGATGGGCGCTGGCCCAGCCTGCCTGGGGTGCGACCATCGGCGCGTTGCTCACCGCCGCCGCCCTCACCGTCGTGTCCGGCGCCATCGCCTCCCGCGGCGTGCGCCGTCCCTGAGTGTCGGGATTACTGCATTCTGTCCCCAGAACGGGGCTAGGAACGGGTGCGGAGTTCGGCGAGGACGCTGTCTGAGAACGCTGGCCAGGCGTTGCGGGCCCACGGGCCGAAGTCTCGGTCGGTCAGCGTGACGCAGGCCGCGCCGGCCACCGGGTCCACCCACAGGAACGTCCCGGACTGCCCGAAGTGGCCGAAGGCGCCTGGTGAGTTCCGGCTCCCCGTCCAGTGTGGACTTTTGTGGTCGCGCAGCTCGAAGCCCAGGCCCCAGTCGTTGGGGCGCTGCATGCCGAAGCCGGGCAGCAACCCGTCCAGGCCGGGGTAGGCGACCTGGGCCGCCTCGGCCATGGTCTGCGGGGCGAGCAACGTGGGCGCCTGCAGCTCGCCGGCGAACCGGGCCAGATCAGCGCAGGTCGACACCGCGCCGTAACCGGCAGGTCCCTCCAGACGGGACGCGGCCATGCCCAATGGCTGGAGCACCCCTTGCGCCAGGTAGTCCCCGAATCCAATGCCGGACGCAGCAGCCACCGTGTCGGCCAGCACGGCGAAGCCGGTATTGGAGTAGATCCGCTTCGTCGCGGGGGCCGCCACGATCTGAGCGGAGTCGAATGCCAGCCCCGAAGTGTGTGCCAGCAGGTGGCGCACCGTGGAGTCCGGCGGTCCGGCAGGCTGGTCGAAGTCGACGGCCCCCTCCTCCACCGCCAGCAGCATCGCGTAGGCCGAGAGCAGCTTGGTCACCGAGGCCAGCCGGAACGGTCGGTCCTGCGGGCCGTAGCTGCCGAGCACCGTCCCCGAAGCGTCCACCACTGCAGTGGCCACCGTGTCCGCCGGCCACTGCTGCACACTGCACAAGCTGTCCATCGCGGCGACAGTACGACAGTGGCAAGATCGGATCTGTGCATTCCGATCGCTTGCTGCTCGGGCCCGGCCCGTCCAATCCCTATCCCGAGGCCCTCGAGGCGCTGAACCGTCCGGTGCTCGGGCATCTGGACCCGGAGTTCCTCACCCTGGTGGCCGACACTGCGCAACAGCTGCGGACCGTCTTCGGCACCCGCAACCGGCTCACCCTCCCGGTCAGCGGCACCGGATCAGCCGGAATGGAAGCCTGCCTGGCCAGCCTGCTCGAGCCAGGGGACCTGGCCATCGTCGGGGTGAACGGCTACTTCGGCGACCGGTTGTGCGAGGTGGCGCGCCGGGTCGGTGCGCAGGTACAGGCCGTGCATGCGCCGTGGGGACGGCCCCTGGATCCTGAACAGCTGCTGGACGCCCAACGCCGCCGGCCGCAGGCCCGGCTCGTCGCGGTGGTGCACGCCGAGACCTCCACCGGGGTGCGCAACCAGATCGCCCCACTGCGCGAGTTGCAGGACACCGACACGCTGCTGGTGGTCGACACCGTCACCTCGCTGGGCGGGATCCCGGTGGAGGTGGACGCCTGGGGCATCGACGCCTGCTACTCGGCGACCCAGAAGTGCCTGGGCGCCCCGTCGGGAATCTCGCCGGTAACCCTGTCCGACCGGGCGGTGCAGCGGATCCGGGACCGGCAACGGCCGGTCTGCTCCTTCTATCTCGACCTGACCTTGCTGGACGACTACTACCAGGGCGACCCACCCCGCTATCACCACACCGCAAGCTCCACCCTGATCTCGGCCGTGCACGGGGGTCTGGGACGGTTGCTGGAGGAGGGCTTGGCGGCGGTGTGGGAACGCCACGCGCGAGTGGGCGAACGGCTGCAGATGGCACTACCCGAGCACGGTTTCGAACTGTTCGCCGAGCACGGGCACCGATTGCCGCAGCTCACTGCCGCCCGGCTACCCGAGGGGGTGGTGGACGCCAAGGCCCGTGCCGCGTTGCGGGAGGACTTCGGTATCGAGGTCGGTGGTGGTCTGGGACCGTTGGCCGGCGCCGGTTGGCGGATCGGCCTGATGGGCCACAACGCTCAGGACCGCGCAGTCACCACGCTGCTCGCTGCGCTAGCAGCGTGGTCGTGAGTGGGAAACGGTGTTATAACACTGTTCCCACTGCGAGCTCATGGGCTCACGTGCCGAAGTTGGCGGTGGCGGGATCGGGGCCCATCCGCTTGCCGGTCTCGAGGTCCGCTATCGCGGAGAGATCCTCGGCCGAGAGCTCGAAGCCGAAGACGTCGAGGTTTTGCCGCATCCGCGCGGGATTCGCCGACTTGGGGATCACGATATTTCCCAGCTGCAGGTGCCAGCGCAGCACTACCTGGGCCGGGGTCATGCCGTGCCGATCGGCGAGCCGGGTGATGGTGGCGTCGGAGAGCAGTGCGCCGCCCTGACCCAGTGGGCTCCACGCTTCAGTGGCGATGCCGTGCTCGGCGTGCTCGGCGCGCAGGTCGGTCTGCTGGAAGTACGGGTGCAGCTCGACCTGGTTGACGGCGGGCACCGTGCCGGTCTCGGCAACCAACCGGCGCAGGTGCTCGACACCGAAGTTGGACACCCCGATCGCCCGCGCCCGGCCATCAGCTGCCAGCTTCTCCAGCGCCTTCCACGTCTCGACGTACCGGTCCATGGCAGGCACCGGCCAGTGGATCAAGTAAAGATCTACTGTCTCCAGGCCCAGCCGCTGCGCGCTGGCATCGAACGCGCGTAGCGCTCGGTCATAGCCGTGGTCGGCGTTCCACAGCTTCGTGGTTACGAAGACCTCGTCACGGGCCAGCCCGGAGGATGCGATCGCCTTCCCGACGCCCTCCTCGTTGTGGTAGGCCGCCGCGGTGTCGATGCTGCGGTAGCCGACCTCCAACGCCGTGGATACCACTGCCTCGGTCTGCTCCGGCGGCACCTGAAAGACCCCAAAACCGAGCTGGGGCATCCGCACACCGTTATTCAACGTAACGACCGCACTCATACCCTCAACGTACCCGAATCGCGTTCTGGAGGCAGGCTGCTGTTATCGGGTGCCGAATAACAGCAACCTGCCTCCAGAATGCGCAAAAGGGCGCGGAACTGGGGCGCACCCATTAGGTCGAGGTGGTTTGTTGGAGCACTCCGGCTACCGGCTTGAGGCGCGGCGAGCCCACGTCGGCGTGGTAGTCCTGCGGGTCGGTCGCGTCGGTGCCGTTGAACACCCGCATCCGCCGCAGCACGATGGTGACCAGCGCGGCGACCACGAGATTGCCGATCAGCGCGATGAGGCCGGCGTAGATCTGGATCGCCGAGCCGGCGAAGGGCTCCCACCCCAGTATCGACAGCGCCCCGAGTCGTAGTGCCGAGCCGCCGAAATGCGCCGCACCCGTGGTGGGGTTGGGGATGCCGTAGAGCATCGACAAGCCCCATGCCAACCCCACCGCCCATCCCGCGAGCAGGCCCCAGCGGTGAAACCACCGGGTGTAGAGAGCAAGCGCCACCGCAGGCAGGGTCTGCAAGATCATCACACCGCCGATCAGCTGCAGGTCGATGGCGTACTGCGGGTCGATGAACACCACGAACCCGACCGCCCCCAGCTTGACCACCAGCGAGGCGAGCTTGGCCTGCTGCGCCTCGGACCGGGAATCCGCATTCCGGTTCAGGTAAGGCTTGTAGATGTTGCGGGTCCACAGGTTCGCGGCCGCGATCGACATGATCGCTGCCGGCACCAGGGCGCCGATCCCAATGGCGGCAAAGGCTATGCCGGCGAACCAGGCCGGGAACTGGGTACCGAAGAGCACCGGGATGATGGTGTTGGAGTCCGGCCGGCCGGTGGCCGCGTTGACGATGGGCGTGGTCCCCGCGGCGATGGCCGCGTATCCGAGCAGCGCGATCAGCCCGAGCAGCAGCGAATACGCCGGCAGAGCCGACATATTCCGTTTGATCACGTTGCGGCCGCCGGAGGCCAGCACCCCGGTCACCGAGTGCGGGTACAGGAACAGCGCCAGTGCCGAGCCGAAAGCCAGCGTCGCGAACTGCAACTGGTTGTTGGCGTTGAGCAGCACCCCATCGGCGGGCGCCGGGGAGTTGGTGAACTTGGTGTTCGCGGCGTCGAAGATCGTGCCCCAGCCGCCCAGCTTGGCCGGCAGGTACACCACCGCTACCGCGATCACCAGGTAGATCAGCCCGTCCTTGACGAACGCGATCAGAGCCGGGGCCCGCAACCCGGACTTATAGGTGTAGACGGCGAGGATGACAAACGCCACGATCAGCGGCAGGTGGCCGACGATTCCGGTGCCGTTGAGCCCCATCGTGCGTACCACCGCCTCCAGCCCCACCAGCTGCAATGCGATGTAGGGCATGGTCGCCACCATCCCGGTGATGGCGATCACCAGCGCGAGCCCTGACGAGCCGTAACGTCCGTGCACGAAATCGGCGGGCGTGACGTAACCGTGCACGCGGGACACCGACCACAACCGCAGCAGCGGCATGAACACCAGCGGGTATGCGATCACCGTATAGGGCAGCGCGAACATGCCCAGCGCGCCCGCCCCGAAGATCAACGCGGGCACCGCGACGAAGGTGTACGCCGTGTAGAGATCACCACCGATGAGAAACCAGGTGATCCAGGAGCCGAATTTCCGGCCACCGAGCCCCCATTCGTCCAGGTGCTCCAGCGTGGCCGCGGCCCGCCACCGCACCGCGACGAAGCCCAGCACCGTGACAAAACCGAACAGCAGCGTGAAGACGATGATCTCGGTCCACTGCGGGTTCATCGCCGGTCATCCCGCGTCTTCAGGTACACCACAGCGGTGCAAATCACCCCGACCGGCACCCACAGGAACTGGTACCAGTAGAAGAACGGGAAACCCAGCAGCCGCGGATCGATGCGGTTGTACACCGGTGTGACCAGGATGAGCAGCGGCACCAGCAGCAACAGATTCCAGTTGCTCCAGCGCAACGACCGCGGTCGGGGCGACGACATCTCGACATTATGCGGGGCGCGAGGCCTCAGGAGGCTAGCCGCCACTTGAGGGCGTCGAGCTCGTCACGCATTGAGCTGGGCAGCGCATCACCGATCTTGCCGAACCATTGCTCGATGCTCGGTAGCTCGGCCAGCCACTCATCGACGTCCACCGCCAGCGCAGCAGTCACGTCGCCCGTCGGGACGTCCAGCCCGGACAGATCGAGCTGGTCAGGGCTGGGAACCCGGCCGATCGGGGTATCAGCTGCAGCAGCCCGGCCCTCGATCCGCTCGATGATCCACTTCAACACCCGGCTGTTCTCCCCGAAGCCTGGCCACAGGAAGCGCTGGTCGGCGCCGCGGCGAAACCAGTTCACGTAAAAAATCTTCGGTAGCTTGCCGGCGTCGGCGCCCTTGCCGACGTTGATCCAGTGCTGGAAGTAGTCACCGGCGTTGTAGCCGATGAACGGCAGCATCGCCATCGGATCGCGGCGCACCTGACCGAGCTCACCGGCCGCTGCCGCCGTCTTCTCGCTGGACAGCGTGGCGCCCAGGAACACTCCGTGCTGCCAGTCGAAGGCCTCATTGACCAGTGGGATGGTGTCAGCCCGGCGACCACCGAAGATGATCGCCGAGATCGGTACACCGGCCGGATCGTCCCACTCCTCGGCGAGCACTGGGCACTGCACCATCGGGGTGCAGTACCGCGAGTTCGGGTGCGCGCAGCGCTGCCCTGCCGCTCCCTCAGCCGGTGTCCAATCCTGCTTGGTCCACGAGATGGCGTGCGCCGGCGTGCCCTCCATGCCCTCCCACCAGATGTCGCCGTCATCGGTGAGCCCGACATTGGTGAAGATCGAGTTGCCGTACTGCAGGGTGCGCATGGCGTTGGGGTTGGTCTTCCAGCTGGTATTTGGGGCGACACCGAAAAACCCGTTCTCGGGATTCACCGCATAAAGCCTGCCATCGGCACCGAAGCGCATCCAGGCTATGTCGTCACCCAGCGTCTCGACCTTCCAACCGGGGATGGTCGGTTGCAACATCGCCAGGTTCGTCTTGCCGCAGGCCGACGGGAACGCGACCGCGAGGTAATGAATGCGGTCGTGCGGGCTGGTCAATTTGATAATCAGCATGTGCTCGGCGAGCCAGCCCTCGTCTCGAGCCATCACCGAGGCGATCCGCAGCGAGTAGCACTTCTTGCCCAGCAGCGCGTTGCCACCGTAGCCGGAGCCGAAGCTCCAGATCAGCCGTTCCTCCGGGAAGTGGCTGATGTACTTGGTGTCATTGCACGGCCACGGCACATCGGTCTCACCAGGCTGCAAGGGGTAGCCCACCTAGTGCAGGCAGGGCACGAAGTCCGCGTCGCCGCCGTCGGGTCGGACGAACTTGCGCAGTGCTGCAGCGCCCATCCGGGTCATGATCTTCATCGAGCACACCACGTAGGCGCTATCGGTGATCTCCACGCCAAGCTTGGGAGCAGCGTCCTGCAGCGGGCCCATGCAGAAAGGCACCACATACATAGTCCGGCCGCGCATGCATCCCCGGTACAGCTCGGTCATGATCGACTTCGTCTCGCCCGGGTGCATCCAGTTGTTGGTTGCACCGGCGTCGCGTTCCTCGCGCGAGCAGATGAAGGTGCACTCTTCCACCCGGGCAACATCAGACGGGTCCGAGACGACCCAGAATGAGTTCGGCTTGCGGTTCAACCGGGTGAAGGTGCCGGCGTCGACCAGTTGGGCGGTGAGCCGTTCCCACTCCTGCTCGGAGCCATCACACCAGACCACGCGGTCGGGCATGGTCAGCTCCGCTGTGTCGCGCACCCAGTCGCACAGCCGTGCGTGGTTGAGCGGGGCATCGTCGATACCGGGAATGGTTGCTGCCGTCACGGCTCGTCTCCTACCTGCGGGAACGCCGAGTACCGCCCATGTGAAGCACGGGCGGTGAGACGTCAAAAGGATCGCTACCAGGCTAGTCCCGAGCGCACACCACGATCCTCGATTGAGAAATCCCTCACAAAACCGGTCAGCCAACCGCTCGCACCCTCGGCGAAGAGGAGGGCTGCTGGCAGCCCAGTGAGCTAGCTGGCCTGGCTCACCGAGGACATATTGAAGTCCGTTACGAGCATGGGGGGCATCGACGTGCGGTCGAACCAGCCCTTTGCCTCCCGGCACAGGGTGCCCTCGGTCGCGCCGACATCACCGACGCGCCGGAGCAGGTCGATCGGGCTCTCGTTGAACCGGAAGTTGTTCACCTGGCCGACCACCTCACCGCCCTCGATGAGGTACACCCCGTCCCGAGTCAGCCCGGTGAGCAGCAATGAGGTCGGATCGACCTCACGGATGTACCACAGGCAGGTCAGCAGCAATCCCCGCTCGGTGCGCGCCACCAGGTCGTCGGTCGACGCCGACGACCCACCGGTCAACACCAGGTTCTCCGGTGGTGGGGTGAACTCCCCACCCAGCTGTGCGGCAGCCGCCCGCGGGTAGGTCAGCGCGTTGACTGCACCGTCACGTAACCAGTTCACCCGGTGCACCGGCTCGCCGTTGTCGAAGACGCTCACCGAGTCGCTTGAGGCGGTAGTGGCCAGGAACGGGGGGGTTGACAATCCTTCCGCAACTGGATCGCTGGACAGCGTCAGCGGCAGGTCGGTGAGCCGCTCACCCAGTCGGGTCGGCGAACTCGACCCGGCCGCGGCAGACCATGGCGAGCGACCCTCGTGTGCCGGACGGCCTTCCATCGACGAGACCAGGTCGATCATCAGATCGGCGACCGCAGACGGCGGAAGGATCGTCTCGTACCGGCCCGCGGGCAGTTCGATCCGGCGTTGTGACCAACTCAACCGTCGCCGCACTTCGGCGATGATCGCAGTGAGATTCACATCGGTGAAATCAGCCGTGTAGGCCCCCGCCCAGGCGCTGCGGGCCAAATCCTCGACGATCTTGCCGTTGACCTCCACGGTGCCGGTGGGCTGAACCCAGCGGCGGCGTAGTCCAGTGGAGGACGCCAGCCAAGTGGTCTCCAGGCGGTGCTCGGCGAAGCCGTAGAGAAGCTCACCAGTCGCCTCCTCGAATGCCGCTGCCAGCTCATCAGCCAGCCTGGCGAACACTCCGATCTCGGTGGCTGCCGCCGGTGCGTCGAAGTCGTCGTCGGCTCCTCCTTCCACCAGCGGCGCGGCGTCCCGGGCTGGTCCGGACTGCCGGGCGGCCTGCTCGCTGGCCGCCACCACGGCGCGCACCTCGTCGAGGTCAGCACCGTTGCCGCTGACCACGCCCATTGCGGGGCCCACGGCGGATCCTGCGGCCGCTTCCACCACCGAGATCACCGACAAGGAACGGGTAGTGCTGTGTCCGTTGGTGGTCATCGTGTTGTTGGCCCAACGCAGGGTGGCCTCACTGGTGTCGGTGAGCAGCACGATGCATCCGTCGGCTTTCGACGCGGCCAGCGCGGCCTCGGTCAGCTCGACAGCCCCGATCATCACTGGCCGGCCTCCTCGCGGGCGTTGAGCACGTTGATACCGCGGAACAACGCGGAGGGGCAGCCGTGACTGACTGCCGCAACCTGACCAGGTTGAGCCTTGCCGCAGTTCATCGCGCCGGCCAGTAACCACGTCGAGGGGCCACCCACAGCTTCCATCGCGCCCCAGAAGTCCGTGGTGGTGGCCTGGTAGGCGACGTCTCGGAGCTGCCCGGCGAGCCTGCCGCCCTCAATCCGGTAGAAACGCTGCCCGGTGAACTGGAAGTTGTATCGCTGCATATCGATCGACCAGGAGCGGTTGCCGACTATGTAGATACCACGGTCAACCGCCGAGATCAGGTCAGACGTTGTGGTGTCGGCGCGGGGATCAGGCTGCAGGGACACGTTGGCCATCCGCTGAATGGGCACGTGGTGCGGTGAGTCGGCGTAGGCGCAGCCCGCCGAGCGGTCCAACCCCAGCCGGCGGGCGAACACTCGATCGGTCTGGTAACCGACCAGCGTCCCGCCGGCCACCAGATCCCACTGCGAGGTGGCGACGCCGTCGTCGTCGTAGCCGATGGTGGCCAGCCCGTGCGGCTGAGTGCGGTCACCGGTGACATGCATCGCCGGCGAGCCGTAACGCAAGGTGCCGAGCTTGTCCGGGGTGGCAAAGGAGGACCCGGCATAGGCAGCCTCGTAGCCGATCGCCCGGTCGTACTCGGTGGCGTGACCCACGGATTCGTGGATTGTCAACCACAGGTTGGTGGGATCGATCACCAGGTCGTACCGACCGGGCGGCACGCTGGGTGCCTTGACCTTCTCGGTCAGCCATTCCGGGAGCTGCGCGAGCTCGTCGTCCCAGTTCCAGACGGTGTTGCCGGCCAGGTACTCCCACCCTCGGGCGGTCGGCGGCGCGCAGGTCCGCATGCTCTCGAACGATCCGGCGGCCCGGTCCACCGCGATCGCGGTGACCGCTGGATGCATCCGTACTCGCTGCTGAGTGGTGCTGGTGCCGGCGCAGTCGGCGTAGAACTTGGTCTCCTTCTCCACCCAGAGCAGCACATCGGTGTGCTCGACGCCGTCGGTGGCGAGCAACCGGCCAGACCACTCCGACAGCAGTGCCACCTTCTCGGCCAGTGGCACCGTGAACGGGTCGATCTCGTGGTCCCCGACCCAGAAGGCGTCGGCGTGCACTGGCTCATCAGCCAGCTCCACCCGCTCGGCGTTGAGCCGGCGCAGCGTACGGGCCACCTCGACGGCCCGCTGCGCGGTGGCCACGGCCGACTGCGGGGACAGCTCGAGATGGGAGGCGAACCCCCAGGTGCCCTCGACGATCACCCGCACGGCCAGCCCGACGGTGGACGAGTCCTGCGCGGTCGCCACCGCCCCGTCACGCAGCCGCAGCAGCTGCCGGGTGGTCCGCTCGATCCGGACGTCGGCGTGCTCGGCACCCAGATCGTGGGCTCTGCCCAGCGCGGCGTCGGCGGCTGATCGCAAGGGTAGGTCAAGGAAATCAGGATCGATCAGGCCGGTGCTCACACCCACCGACCCTAGCCGGGCGTTCGCTGCACCAGCCGCTGGCCCAGCGCCGCAGCAGCGGGCTCGCTGCTGGGACCACCGCACGGCGCTGCTGGCCGCTCTTCACTGCCGCGACGGGGTCAGGACCCGGATCATCGTAGCGACGGCCTGCCGATTGGTGATCGGCGAATCGTCGACACCAGCACGATGCTCGTCGCACCGATCCAGATCAGGAACGCAAAGAACACATATTTCGAGGGCCCTCAAGATAGACTCCGCTGACAATCTGTGTGATTTCTAGTACCAACAGGGCGAATGTGACGGCCAATCCGTAATACCCGAGCCACCTCGGCAGGGCACCGCCACGTAATATGGCCACGCTGCTTGCGCCAACCGCCACCACTGCGATGAGTAAGCTCGCTGAGTCAGCATGATGATGGACAGCGGGAACAAAATCCCGCCAATGGCTGGGATACGCTCGCGTCGCTCATCGCTGTGTATGCTG
>JALZDU010000062.1 GCA_030862405.1 Actinomycetota bacterium
CTCAAGCTCACTGCGCTAGCGGTGCCGGCGATCTTCGCGCTGATCGTGTGGCAGTCCGGCGGGATCGGCTCACTCACCGGTGCGCAGCAGCCGACCTTCGAAGCACCGACTGACGTGCGCATCGACACCACAGTCACGGTGGTCGTCGCGGATCCGCTGAGTCTGGATGCGGTGGGCAGAGTGGACGGGGCCGAAATCGACGGGCCGCTGCGGTGGGCTGCCGGGGAACACGAGGTGGCCGCCGGCACCGTGTTGGCATTCCCGGCTGATGCCGAGGTTCCGCACGTGAGTGGGTTACCGGCGTTGTCCGGCCGGGCCTGGGCAGCTCCGCTGGGCAGCGGCGGTGGCAGCCCGGATCATCCGGTGTTCGCGACCTACTCGCTGATCCTGGCCACGTTCCTCGGGACCATGGGTCTGCCACACGTGCTGGTCCGCTTCTACACGAATCCCGACGGCCGCGCGGCACGCCGTACCACGTTGATCGTGCTGGCTCTGCTCGGTGTCTTCTACCTGTTCCCGACTTTGTACGGCGCGCTTGGCCGGTTGTACGTACCGCAGTTGCTGATCACCGGGCAGACCGATGCCGTGGTGCTGCTGCTGCCCGGGGCGGCTCTGGGCGGCGTCGTCGGTCAGATCCTCGGGGCGCTGGTGGCCGGGGGCGCGTTCGCCGCGTTCCTGTCGACCGCATCGGGTCTGCTGGTCTCGGTGTCCGGCGTGCTCTCCACCGACGTCATCGGCCGGGGCACGGTCCGCGATTTCCGGCGCGCGGCGGCCGTGGCTGGGCTGGTCCCGCTGCTCATCGCCACCCAGATCGACCGCCTGGACGTCTCCCAGGTCGTGGGTCTTGCCTTCGCGGTCGCTGCATCCACGTTCTGTCCGTTGCTGGTGCTGGGAATCTGGTGGCGCGGACTCACAGCGGTCGGGGCGTTGACCGGAGTCCTGGCCGGAGGTGCCCTGTCGTTGACGGCGGTGCTGATCACCGTCTTTGGCGGCGAACTCGACGGGTGGCCGGGAGTCCTGCTGGCCCAACCCGCCGCCTGGACCGTTCCGGTTGCCTTTGCCGTCATGGTTGCGGTCTCGCGGTTGACCGCCTCGCGTGTCCCGCCGAACATCGGCCGGACCATGCTGCTTTTGCACGCCCCGGAGTCCCTGGGCCTGACCAGGAGCACGCCCGGCTGAAGTGGGGCCCATACACGAACACGATCGGCTGACCGGCACCGCGGTCGCTGTAATGGATCATTCCCCGACGAACGTGCTCGGACAGGGCGTCATGATCTCGTGGACCGCTCGTCGTACCGGTGGGCCCGTCCGGCGAAGGGCGCCGTCCTCTCGGCGCGCCATTCGACCGGTGTCCTGTGCATTGGCGTCGCACTCCTTACCGTGACGGCCATCATCACCCGGTCGGCGGTCGGCCGGGTCCTTGCCTCTGGAGTGCCCCTGGTGACCGAGCAAGTAGAGCGTCAGACGCTCACCCCCGAGCAGTACGTAGAAGCCCAGAACTCACCTGAGTTCACCGAGTTGCGCCGCCGGTTCCGTCGCTTCGCCTTCCCCATGACCGTGGTCTTTCTGGCCTGGTACCTGCTCTATGTCCTGCTCTCGACGTACGCGTCGGACTTCATGAGCCAGGAACTGTTCGGCAACGTCAACGTAGGGATCGTCCTCGGGCTGCTGCAGTTCGTGTCGACGTTCGTGATCACCACGCTGTACGTCCGGCACGCCAACAAGAACACCGACCCCATCGCGGACAAGATCCGTGACGACCTGGAAGGCCGCCGCGATGCCTGACCGCACCGTTCTCGCCGTTGACGCCGGCGCCACCGTCGGCGAACCGCTGGTCAACATCTCCATCTTTCTGGTCTTCGTCGTCGTGACCCTGTACATCACCTTCCGAGCCAGCCGCAACAACCGGACCGCGGCGGACTACTACGCCGCGGGCCGCACCATCACCGGCTCGCAGAACGGCCTGGCGATTGCCGGTGACTACCTGTCGGCGGCATCCTTCCTCGGTATCGCCGGGGCGATCGCGGTGTACGGATACGACGGCTTCCTCTTCTCGATCGGATTCCTGGTCGCGTGGCTGGTGGCGCTGCTGCTGGTCGCCGAACTCCTGCGCAACACCGGCAAATACACGATGGCCGACGTCCTGGCCTTCAGGATGCGCCAAGGCCCGGTCCGTACGGCCGCGGCGGTGTCCACGTTGGTTGTGTCGTTGTTCTACCTACTCGCGCAGATGGCGGGTGCCGGCGGGCTCGTCGCGCTGCTGCTGGGGGTGAGCGGCCGGGGCGCTGAGGCCGCGGTCGTCATCGTCGTAGGCGGGCTGATGATCGTCTACGTGCTGGTCGGCGGGATGCGCGGCACCACCTGGGTGCAGATCATCAAGGCCTCGCTGCTCATGGTGGGTTCCTTCATCATGGTCGTCTGGGTCCTGGCGAAGTTCGGGTTCAACATCTCCAGCCTGTTCGGTCAGGCCTCAGACGTCGCCGCCGCAGCGGCCACCCCGCGTGACGTCCTGGCGCCCGGCGCGCAGTACGGCGCCACCGGGACGTCGCAGTTCGACTTCGTCTCACTCGGCCTGGCTCTGGTGCTCGGAACGGCCGGCCTACCGCACGTCCTGATGCGCTTTTACACGGTGCCCACAGCCAAGGACGCGCGGAAGTCCGTGGTCTGGGCGATCTGGCTGATCGGGGTGTTCTACCTGTTCAGCCTGATCCTCGGATACGGCGCGGGTGCGCTGGTCGGAGCCGACACCATCCTGGCCTCGCCAGGGGCGGTCAACTCCGCGGCCCCCCTGCTGGCCTTCGAACTCGGTGGTACGGCATTGCTCGGCATCATCTCGGCGGTCGCGTTCGCGACGATCCTCGCCGTGGTGGCCGGCCTGACCATCACCGCGTCAGCATCCTTTGCGCACGACATCTACGCATCGGTGATCAAGAAGGGCGTCAAGACCGACACCAGTGGGGTGAACGAGGTCAAGGTCGCCCGGATCACCGCGTGCGTGATCGGGGCCGTCGCAATCGTGCTGGGGATCCTGGCCTTGCAGGCGGGGATCAACATCGCCTTCCTGGTGGCGCTGGCGTTCGCGATCGCCGCCTCGGCGAACCTGCCGACGATCCTCTACACCCTGTTCTGGAAGAACTTTACGACCCAGGGCGCGGTGTGGAGCATCTACGGCGGGCTCATCGTCTGCGTCGGGTTGATCATCTTTTCCCCGGTCGTTTCCGGCGCACCGGTGAATCCGGCCACCGGCCTGAGCCCGTCGATCTTCCAGGATGTCGACTTCCACTTCTTCCCGTTGAACAACCCAGGGATCGTGTCCATCCCGGTGTCGTTCTTCCTCGGCTGGCTGGGAACGAAGCTGTCCAAGGAGCGCCCGAACGTGGAGAAGTACGGCGAGCTCGAAGTTCGCTCGCTAACCGGGGTCGGGGCGGAGAAGGCGATCTATCACTAGGCAGCCGCTGACACCGGCCGCTCTCGGCCGGTCCGACTCCGAGCCCGCTCCGTGCACTTTCGCCGGGGCGGGCTCGGCTCGGCCACTGCAAGTGCCTGCAGCCACGGGATGTCGATGGTCGCAGCAGTCACATCCAGGTCCGGGGCCGTTCCCTAGCCCGCCGGTCAGGAACGAGCGTCCCGCAGGAGCTTGCCCGGCTGCACCAGCCCGGTGCGGAAGGCCAGCAGGACGGTTTGGACGCAATCTCGTGAGCCGGTCTTGAACAGCACGCGGCCGACGTGCGTCTTCACGGTGGCCTCACAGACCACGAACTGAGCTGCGATCTCCTTGTTGCTGGCCCCATAGG
>JALZDU010000083.1 GCA_030862405.1 Actinomycetota bacterium
CACCAACGGCCCGACCTCGACGTCGCTCATCCCGGTCCAGCCCGAGGGCACCACGTCCAGCGCGCGGTACTCGTCGGCAGGCAGTCCGACCGCGCCCGCCCTTACCCGCAGCGGCATGTCCTTGGTAACCAGCGTGACGTCACGGCCATCGGCAACCAGATTCAGTGCACAGGCCAGAATCCGAGAATCGTTGGTCTCGGTACGGAAACCGGCGGGTAGCACTGCCGGATCGGCGTGGTTCAGCTCGACGTGCAAGGTGCCACCGAGTTCGCCGATCGGAACCGGGACGTCCAGTCGCCCGTGGGTGACTCGTAGATCGTCTAGCAGGCGCAACGCTTCCCGGGCGAACCAACCAAGTTCCGCGTGGTGCCGCTTGCCCTCCAGTTCCCCGATGACCACGAGGGGCAGCACCACCTCATGCTCATCGAACCGGATAAATGCCCGAGGATCCGACAGCAGGACCGACGTGTCGAGCACGTAAGTACGGATACCCGGGGCGGTGGAGCGGGGCGAGCGAGAGGCATTCACGGCAGCTCCCTGACGTGCGCGGCACCCGCGCCCGCTACTCGGTGGGCCGGCCGGCCTCAGGTTGATCGCTCCCGCAGCGGCCCGGATAGGACCACCGTGACCCGATTGGGTCAGCGGGACCGACCACGAGGGCCGGGTGCCGGCCCTCCCGTGCGCGCCGTGGGCGGTTTATCCGCCCAATCGACAGCAGCCACGACCAGGGCCTCCCGTGGCGTGACGCCTCCGGCACGTCCCGCCACTTCGCACGCTACCGGTGTGTGGCCGTTGTGGGCAGGCATCCAGGCAGGTGAATCGAGCGTGTCGGTTGGTGATCGCAATCTCACCCAGCCGCCAGTTCGGCGCGCACCACCGACGGAATCAGCGGCTCGTCGAGCAGCCGCAGATAGCGTTGAGATAGCGGCTGCGCCGGCGGGCGAGCCTCCAGCCAGGTGCGCAGCAACCGGTAGCCCTCCACGTAAGTGGTGGTGTAGGCACGCCAGAGCGGATCGGACAGAAACCGCAGCATCTGGCGCGCCCGCGGTTCTGGGACCAGGAGCCACTGCTGGAGGTAGGCCAGCACGTCCGTCGGATCGGCACCCTGATCGTGCAGCATGAGCGCGGCATCCTGGCGAACACCGAGCAGGCCGGCCGCCGCCGCCTCAAGGCGTTCGGCGAGTTCACCGTCCAGTCTCAGACCCAGGTCGGCCAGGATCTCCGCCGCCCATGGCCCCCACCCGGGACCTACTGCGGCACGCAACCCGAGGTCGGCCATTCCCTCAGCCATCAGGCACTGTGGGGTGTTCACCAAAAAGATCGTCTGCTCGTCCTGCCGCTGCGTCCGTACCAGACCGGCCTCCTTGCGGCAGTGCTCGGTGTGGTGCCCGGGGTAGGACTCATGCGCGACCAGATGCGGCAGGTTGGCCATCCGATGCCCCAAATCAGCATTGATCGCCACCCGCGAGCGGAAATCACCGAGGTAGTAATTGAACCCGCTCCACGGCTTGTCGGTGACCACCTCGTAGTGCACGGTCTCCTGCGCGGGCAGTCCGACACTGCTGCGTACCCGATCCCGCAGGGCACTGGACAGGGCATGCACAGCGGGTTCCAGCCGTTGCGGCGGAATCTCGTCTCGCGCCCGATACTCGGCCAACCGCTGCGCGAGCGGGCCGGCGCCCGGCAGCAACCGGTCGATCTCGGCGTGCGCCTGGCGGTAGACGTCGGGGTCACCAGGTTCGATGAGGACGTCGAAGTACGCCTGCACCTCGGCCACGAACCCGACTTGCTGGCCGGCCAGGACATGCCCGCTGCACTCCAAGGCGGCGAGATGGGCATCCAGAAAACGGGCCCGCGACTCGACCAGGCCCGCCACGGAGAGTTCGACTCGTAGCTCGCGGGCCCGGCGGGCCAGCGTCGCCGGATCTGGACGCGGCTCGTTGTCGACCAGGCGCCGCAACGCCGGATCGCCGGTATAGGCGTCGACGAAGCCTTCAACGAGACGATCGAACCGCAGGCCGAGGGTTAAGTACTCGCAGACCAGATCAGTGGCGCTACCGCTCATGCCGCTGACGATAGAGCTCGTGCGTGGCATGAAGTGCTATAACACTGTTTGCCACTCATGAGCCGAACCGGCGGTGCCGGGCGGCGAAGTCACGCAGGGCGCGCAGGAAGTCCACCTTCCGGAAGGCCGGCCAGTGGGCGTCGCAGAACCAGAACTCTGAATGCGCGGACTGCCAGAGCAGGAAACCCGACAGCCGTTGCTCCCCCGACGTGCGGATCACTAGGTCAGGATCGGGCTGGCCGGAGGTGTAGAGGTGCTCGGCGATCTGCTCGACATCGAGCACCTCGGCAAGTTCCTCCATGGTGGTCCCCGCCTCGGCATGCTTGAGCAGCAGTTTGCGCAACGCATCGGCGATCTCCTGACGGCCGCCGTATCCCACTGCCACGTTCACAGCCAACCCGGATCGATCCCGGGTCCGAGTTGCTGCGGTGGTCAGCCGCTGCGCCATCTCCGGCGGTAACAGGTCCAGCGCCCCGACGACTCGGACTCGCCACGGGTTGTCCGGCGCACACAGCTCGTCGACGACATCGACGATGATCTTCAGTAACGGCTCCACCTGGTCGGGCGGCCGGTTGCGCAGGTTGTCCGGCGACAGCAGCCAGAACGTGGCGATCTCCACACCGGCCTCGCGGCACCAGCCGAGCAGTTCGACCAGCTTGGCAGCACCAACCCGGTGGCCGTCGCTGACGTCGGCGAACCCGACCTCCCTGGCCCAGCGACGATTCCCGTCTACGATCACCGCAACGTGGCGGGGGCGGTTGGCGGTGCCGAGCTGGCGTCGCAACCTGCGCTCGTAGACGGCATAGACGAGGTCCTGCAGCCTCACAAGTCGGGAAGGCTACGCCCGACCTGGTGAGGCGGTGACCGGCAGGACACCGGCTGAGCCCGCTGGCCGTTCTAGTGGTACTTGTGCACCACAGCGTGGCCCCTGCCGCGACGGATCAAAGCTCGGTTGATCGGAACGGTCACCATGAATGCGACGCCAAGGGCAACAGCGAGCGCGCCCCAGAACAGCCACGAGTCCAGACCGGCTTCCATCGCCCCCGGGATGATCAATATGATCGCGTTGTCGACGATCTCCATGACGGTGATGGAGACGGTGTCTGCGACAAGAGCCACGCCGATCGCCGCGCTGAGCGCGAGGCCCGAGCGCAACACCGGAACAATCGTGAAGGAATAGCCGAACAGGAACGCCAGCGCGATCGCAAGCATGATGGTCGCGCCATTGCCCCACCCCAGGGCGGTGCCGATGACCAGGCCGAGAACCTCACCGATGGCACAGCCGGTGAGGCAGTGCGCCGTCGCGACCACCGCCAACCGGTTCAGCTCGTGCCGTCCCTGAGCAGTAAGCGGTGCGGTGCCGTGCGTGGTGTGCTGGTGTGCATCATGATCAACCGGGTGATCGGACATGAGCAGATCTCCGTTGGCCGTCGTTGGCTTCTGCAGCCAGTTCCCACCGGCCAACAGTATACGGGGTATGGGTATTTCCCACCGTCAACTGTTTTCGCAAACCGGCAACTACAGTTGCGGCCCCCGGGCGCGTAGATCGTCGACGGTGGCCATCGCCTGCTTGAGCTCACCGAGCCACTCCTGGGCGTGCTCGCCGACCAGGCGCACCGCCCAGGCCAGCGCTTCGGACCGGGACCGCGCCACCCCGGCGTCAACCAGGGTGTCGAGCACGAGGCGCTCTTGCTGCCGCAACCGGGTCATCACCGGCACCGACAGCGTCGTGAACAGCTCCTCGGTGCCACCCAGCCGGGCACCCCATGCCACCTTGCGCCGATAACGGTGCTCGGCCTGGCGGGCGATTTCGATCCGCTCATCTCGGGTGTCCTCCCGGAAGCGGCTGATCCGACCTGCCTCGGCTGCAGCCCGCTCGGCATCGTCGGTGAACTCCTCGGGCAACGCACCCAGCTCGCCTACGACGACGATCTCTTCGCGGTCCACGGTGACGTCCACCTCACCAGTGAACCAGCCGTCCGGCAACCGGCCGACGAACCAGGCCTTCGCGTCGTCGGCCGACGGCAGGTCAGCCTGCTGCCAGCCGCCCCGCCCGTGCCCTCGACCACCGGGCCGCATGCCGTGTGGCCGTCCGCGTCCCACCATGGCGTCATCCCTCCGCCCGTACTTGCGTAGTAATGATTACACTATTACCAGCATTGCACAGTCGAGCGGATCTCATTCGCCATCCGCGAACAGCAGCCGGTAACTAGCTGCTCCGGAGCTGGCTTTGGAGATCCTCTGGGGAGGTCACCGGGCGGTCACAGACGAACCCGTGGCAGACATAGGCCGCTGGAGAACCCGCGATCAGCTCCCGTCCGGCGAGCATCGGGTGCTCGGCACCTGGTTCGCCGGCCAACACAACGGCTCCGCCGGGTGCAGCCCACCGGGCCGTGAGTTCCAACGCTGCGCGAGCCGCATCCCCGGCCGGACCGATCACAGCGATCTGCACCGGCCCATGTGCCAGCGCCTCAGCGGTGGTCAGCCAGTGCCCAGCCGCCTGCGGTGCCTTGGCCGGCACCAATCCGGCCCGCGTCACCGCAGCTTCGGCCGCCGCGCGGTAGAACTCCGAACCGGTCAGCGCTGAGACGGTGACCAGCGCGCCGGCCAGCGCGGACGCACCCGCCGGGGTCGCATTGTCGGTCGGGTTGGCGGGGCGACGGAACAACGTCTCGGCATCCACTGCGGTATCGAACCAGGCACCGGCATGTTCGGGATCGGCGAAATGCTTCTGGACCTGGTCCAGTAACGGCGTCGCGGCGTGCAGCCATCGATCCGCCCCGGTGGCCTGGTGCAACGCCAGCAGACCTTCGATCAGCCAGGCGTAGTCGGCCAGCACGCCAGCGGCGGCACCGACCACGCCGTCACGCGAGCTGCGCCGCAGTCTGCCATCGACGATGTGCGTGTCCAGCATCAGCTCCGCTGCAGCAGCCGCCGCCGCGGTCCATTCTGGACGGTCCAGGACGCCGCCGGCCTCGGCCAGCGTGGTGATCGCCATCCCGTTCCACTCGGTGACCACCTTGTCGTCCCGCGCGGGCTGTGAGCGAGCAGCTCGGGCAGCGAGCAACACGGTGCGGACCCGCTCCCAACGGTCGGCATCATCAGGATCGGCGGGCAACTGCAACACCGAGGTGCCGTGCTCGAATGTCCCCGTCGGGGTAACCCTCAGTAGCTTGGCCGCCCACGGACCGTCATCGGGTCCGAGTACCTCGACGAGCTGCTGTGGCGTCCACACGTAGGTGGCGCCCTCGTGGCCATCGGTGTCGGCGTCCAGCGATGCCGCAAAGCCGCCTTGCGGGGTACCCAGCTCCTTGAGCAGGAACGTCGCGGTCTGCTCGGTCACCCGCCGGGCGGTCACTGAGCCTGTCAGCCGGGTCAGATGGGTGTAGACGCGCAGCAGTAACGCGTTGTCATAGAGCATCTTCTCGAAGTGTGGCACCACCCACGCGGCGTCGACGCAGTAACGGGCGAACCCACCGGCAAGCTGGTCATACATCCCACCGCGGGCCATCGCTTCACATGTTTTCTGCGCCATGGACAGCGCCGGCTCCGAACCGGTCCGCTCGTGATGCCGGAGCAAGAATTCCAGCAGCATCGATGGCGGGAACTTCGGGGCACCACCGAAGCCGGCGTGCTGGTGGTCGAACTCCCCCGCCAGCTTGTCGACCGCCGTGGCCAGCACTTGGTCGTCCACTGCGGATTCAGTCAGCGGCACGGCCCGTTGGGTGAGCTGCCCGACGACGCGCTTGGCGGCCGCCCGTACCTCGTCACCACGGTTGGCCCAGGCCTGCCGGACAGCCAGGAGCAGCTCGGGAAAGCCTGGCAGGCCGTGCCGGGTCGCCGGAGGGTAGTAGGTGCCGCAGTGGAACGGCTCACCGGTCGGTGTGAGGAAGCACGTCATCGGCCATCCACCGTGGCCGGTCATCGCCACGGTTGCCTCCATATACACGGAGTCGACGTCGGGACGCTCCTCCCGATCCACCTTGATGTTGACGAAGTTGGCGTTCATCAGGCGAGCGATGTCCTTGTCCTCGAAGGACTCGTGTGCCATCACGTGGCACCAGTGGCAAGCCGCGTAACCGACGGACAGCAGCACCGGCACGTCGCGCTTCGCGGCCTCAGCGAACGCCTCTTCACACCACGGCCACCAGTCGACCGGATTGGTGGCGTGCTGCAGCAGGTATGGACTGGTGGAAGTCTCGAGCCGGTTCGCCATGTCGACTATCCTCCCTGCCCTGTCTGCGGCACAGAAGCCCCATTACTGCGGTGGTTTGTCGCCGTCGTCGTCGAAGGACTTCGGGACCCGGCGTAGGTGCTTGTTCATCGAGCGCACCAGCAGCGCCACGGCGAGGAAGAACAGCAGGAGAACCACCAGACCGACCGGCGCGGCTTTGCCGAAATCCTCGCCCTGCCCACCGGGATCCGGCGCCGGAGAGGGCGTTTGCAGGAGTTCGGATCCGGTCACGGCCACGTAGCCAGTCGACAATGCCGCCTCCGCAGCCGAAAGCGCGTCCATAGCGGCCAGCACGAGGGTCATGCGTGCACCCGTTCCCGCACGCCGGAGAATAAGTCGTCCTCGGGCACCGTGGTATCGACCAGCGAGCGAGCCAACTCATATTCCTCGGTCGGCCACAGCTCTCGCTGCACGGTGTGCGGCACCGCAAACCACCGGCTGGCCGGGTCGATCTGAGTGGCGTGGGCCCGCAGCGCATCGTCGCGCACTCCGAAGTACTCGCCACACTCCACCCGGGTGGTGACACGCTCCAAGACGTCTGGAACCGACGGATCCCACTTCGCCAGCCATTCGCCGAACGGCGAGTCCGCTCCGGCGGCGAGCATTGCCTCGTGCAGCAATTGCATCCGTCTACGGGAGAAACCGTGCGAGTAGTACAGCTTCAACGGCTGCCACGGCTGGCCGGCGTCAGGAAAGCGATCCGGATCGCCCGCGGCGTCGAAGGCCGCCACCGACACCTCGTGGCAACGGATGTGGTCGGGATGCGGGTAGCCACCGTTCTCGTCGTAGGTCACCACCACATGCGGTCGGAACTCGCGGATCACCCGCACCAGATCATGGGTAGGACCCTCCAAGGGCACCACCGCGAAACACCCTGGCGGCAGCGGCGGCTTGGGATCCCCTTCTGGCAAACCAGAGTCGACATAACCCAGCCAGCGGTGTCGCACGCCAAGGATCTGCGCGGCGCGGGCCATCTCCTGCCGGCGGACTGCGCTCATCTCCTCGGGGCGCTCGGCAAGGTCGGGCGGGATGAACGACGGGTTCAGGATGCTGCCGCGTTCCCCGCCGGTGCAGGTGACCACCATCACATCGTGGCTTTCTGCAACGTACCGGGCCATCGTTGCGGCACCCTTGCTGGACTCGTCATCCGGGTGGGCGTGTACCGCCATCATTCGCAGCTGCTCCGCCATGGACGCCTGCTCATCCCTCCTCCACCGCCCGCCGGGCCTGCCCCCAGCCGGTGGGAATACTGCCAGTTGATCACCGGATACGACTTGTTGAGCCCGTGCCGGACCCATTACCGCATCTCTGGTTGACCATTGTCTCCAGAGGTCCGACAGATCCGTCCAGGAGGTGGAACACCGTGACCGCCGGCCAGCTTCCCGAGGGGCGCTACGGATCCCGGACGCTCACGCGCCGCCGCCGTTGGGCCGCGCCGGTAGCTGCGCTGCTCGTGGTACTCGCTGGCCTGGTGGTGGCCGTGATCGGCTACCGCAACCTCGGCAGCACGCCGGTACAAGGCGAGGCGCTGAGCTTCGCCCTGTTGGACGGCGATGCCCATACCCCACCGGATACTTATGGAGTGGAACTGAGCCTGAGTGTGATTCGGGATGACCCCTCACAACCCGCAGCGTGCATCGTCCGGGCCCGTTCTCGGGACGGGGAGGAGACCGGGCGCAAGGAGGTTTATGTGCCCCCTGCCGCTGGCCCGATCGTTCTCACCACCATCGTGCGCACTTCCCGGCCACCAGTCACCGCCGACGTCTACGGATGCTCGCTTGCAGTACCTCCCTACCTAGTACCAGCCCCTGGTCACTGATCCCGAAAGGCCGTTCTGAGCAGGCACGATCCCGAGTCCGTCACCCATAAGGCTGAGGCCGAACACCACACATCGTGTTACCGTGGTGAACGCGCACGGCCCCGGGGCAGGGCCGTGTTTTTCCGTTCCGGCTGCTGAGCTCCCACACCAGCAGCTTGGAGCACTCCGCCCCCGCGACCGCGGACGTCAGATCAGACGAGGAGTGATGACCGTGAGCGAGACCCAGGTAGCCTGGCTGACCCAGGAAGCCCACGACCGGCTCAAGCAGGAACTCGATGAGCTGATCGCCAATCGCCCGGTCATCGCCGCGAAGATCAACGACGCCCGCGAGGAGGGCGACCTCAAGGAGAACGGCGGCTACCATGCCGCGCGCGAAGAGCAGGCCCAGCTCGAAGCACGGATCCGCCAGCTGCAGGAGCTCTTGCGGGTTGCCAAGGTCGGCGAGTGCCCCGCCGAGTCCGGCGTCGCCGCGCCCGGAATGGTGGTCACGGTGCGCTTCGAGGATGACAAGGAGACTGAGACCTTCCTGCTGGGCTCGCTCGAGGAAGGTGCCCACGGCGACCTCGAGGTCTACTCGCCGAACTCCCCGCTGGGCAAGGCGATCATCGGCGCGCATGAGGGCGAGGACCGCCACTACGAGCTGCCCAATGGTGGTTTGATGACCGTCGCGGTCGTCAAGGCTGAACCATTCCGGGGCTGAGCCGCCGAGTATTCCTTGCAGTATAATTATCTGCCGCTGACATCGGTGGCTTGGTGCCGTGGCGTACCGGGATCCGCATGAAACTGCTGGTGTGCGCCACTGGCTGTAGTGGCACACTCACTCCATCAGGGGCGACTTCACCATATGTTCACTTACCTTTTGGCGATTTCGTCTATTTAAGTACGCAGCATTGCGCCAATGGAGAGCTCATCACGGCGTGCAGCCCACTCAAAAGTGGTATCTCGCCGTCGACTTCCTCGATTCGCGCCGGGTGCGCACCGGCGTGAACCGTGGACGGATCAGACCAGCTGGTTGATGCTAGATTGGACTGATGTGTCCCGGTGCCCAGCGCGCCATCGTGCGGACCCCAGGAACGCAGGCCGGCGTCGAGTGACGGCGATCGCGGCATTGATGACAATCGGATCTGCGCCGTTCACAGAAATTCCGGCATTGCCCGTACTCGATGACCAAGCGATCCCGCTGAATGGGCAAGCAGCGGACAGCCCGGTCGACGCCGATGTGACAAAAGCCGTCGAGTCGTCCGTGGTGCCGAACGGGACGGTCAACGGTGCCGCAGCAGGTCGGTCCACCACCGTGGTCGCCGACATTCCCGCCAACTACCTCATTCTCTATCGCGCCGCCGCCGCGTCATGCGCGGACTTGCACTGGCCGGTACTCGCCGCTATCGGAAAGATGGCATCAAATCACGGTCAATCCACCCTGCCTGGCGTACATTCGGAAGCAAACCCCGAAGGGGCCAAAGGCCCGATGCAGTTTCTCCAACGCACGTTCGACGATGTGACTGCCCGGCATCCGATTCCGCCCGGCGGGGCGACGCCACCGTCAGCCTACAATCCACATGACGCTGTTTACACCGCTGCCGCCTATCTCTGCGACAACGGCGCCCGCAACAACCAAGACCTTACCCGCGCGATCTACGCCTACAATCCCAGTCGTACTTACGTCACCAAAGTCCTGCGTACCGCCGATGCTTACGGCCGTATCGATCCGATCTTTCAAGCCCCGCCCGCCGCTTCGCCGCCACCTCCAGCACCGGCAAGTTCTTCCCAGCCGCCCGCCGCGCCAAGCATGGCCAGTCTCGGCGGTGCCGCGGTGGCGTTCGCTCATGCTCAACTCGGGAAACCCTACGTGTGGGGTGGCAACGGCAATCCCGGCTTCGATTGCTCCGGGCTCACCAAGGCTGCCTACGCCGCCGTCGGGATCGCGATACCTCGCACAGCCCAAACCCAATACAATCACGGACCGCGACTGCCGACCGGTGCAGAATTGCAGCCAGGAGATCTATTGTTCTTCGGCACCCCGCGCAGAATTCACCACGTCGGCATGTCCCTCGGCGGCACACTCATGATCAACGCGCCCACCTTCGGGCAGACCGTCCGGATCCAGGACTATCGCTACTTCCGCAACTACGCGGGAGCCTCACGGCCAGCTAATTGACAAACCGACGCGACATCGCAATCAGCCGGCGTGGTGCAGCTCGATAGCAACAGGGGGCGATCCACTCTTATTTTCGTTGCTGCCGTCCCCGTCGGCAGGCTGCGTTGCCTCGCACTCACCGACACCTTCCAGTGGATCACCGGACGGCCACCACGCACCTTTGCGCAGTGGGCATCGATGCGTCCGACTTCCGTCCGTCCGCACGTCTGGGCCGGCCGCTAGTGAGGTGAATCCGGCGAGTTCAGCGCGTCACCTGGTAGCCGGCCGCATCCAGGTCAGCGACAAGCTCCGCACAGTGTTTGGCCCCCCGGGTTTCCAGGCTCAGCGCGACCACCACATCACCCACCCCCAGGCTTCCGACGATCCGGGAATGCGCCACGTCGACCACATTGGCGCCCGACGCGCCCACCCGCATCAATAGGGCGGCAAGTTCTCCCGGTCGATCGGGCACAGTCACCCGCAGCGCCAGGAACCGACCGCCCGCACTGAGCCCGTGCCGGATGACATGCATCAGCAGTAGCGGGTCGACGTTGCCACCGGACAGCACCGCACACACTGGCCCCGGCCAGCGCACGGAGGGTTTCAGCAGTGCAGCGACGGCGGCAGCACCGGCCGGCTCGACGAGCATCTTGGCGCGCTCCAGGCACAGCAGCAGGGCCTGGGACAGTGCCTCCTCCCCTACCGTCAGCACCTCATCGACCAGGGCGGACACGTGTGCAAAGCTCACTGGCCCCAGCTCTGTGACAGCGATGCCGTCCGCCATGGTGTGCCCCCGGCGCAACCGGACCGGCGCTCCGGCGGCCAACGAGGCAGGCCAGGCTGCGGCACCCTCGGCTTGCACACCGATCACTCTCACGTCGGGTTTGACCCCCTTCACAGCGGCGGCGATCCCGCCGACGAGCCCGCCGCCACCGGTGGGAACCAGCACGGTCCCGACGTTGGGAAGCTGTTCGAGCACTTCCAGCCCCACTGTGCCCTGCCCGGCGAGTACGTCAGGGTGGTCGAACGGGTGGATGAACACCGCCCCGGTGTCGTCGGCGAACTTGCGCGCCGCGGCGATCGACTCCTCCACGACATCGCCATGCAGGTGCACCCGCGCGCCGTATCCCCGGGTCGCCGCGAGTTTGGGCAGGGACACGGTCACCGGCATGTAGACCGTCGCCGTGGTGTCCAGCATCGCCGCAGCCAGCGCCACACCCTGCGCGTGGTTACCGGCGCTGGCCGCGACCACACCGTTGGCCCGCGCAGCCGTGGACAGTGCCCGGATCCGGACGTAAGCGCCGCGGATCTTGAACGAACCGGTGCGTTGCAGGTTCTCACATTTGAGGTGGACCGGGACTCCGCAGCGCTGCTCAAGCACCCGGAAGTGCTTCAGCGGCGTGCGACGGACAACTCCGTGCAGTGTCTCGCGGGCGGCTCTGACCTGCTCGACGCTGATCAGTTCCATGGTCGACAATCCTGCCAGCTCCGACCGTTCAACCACCTGCCCGTGTGACACAGCCCGATGGGTGCAGCAGTGCGCGCGGTAAGGTCACAGGCAAGTCACAGGAGGTGGGCATGATCCGCAGCGGCCGCTGGATGCCGGTCGTCGTCACGACTGGCGTAGCCGCGTTGCTCACCTGCGCCGCGATCATCACCGCCAACCAAGCAGGCTGCGACGAGCCGGGCAGGTATGTGTCCGCCCCGGGTGGCGTGCAGCTGATCGGCGGGTGCCTCAACAGCGCCGACCTGCCGGTCGCGCCGCCGCCTGTGCAGCAGCCCACGCCACCGGTACAGCCACTGGGTGATTAGACACTGGGTGATTAGACACAGGGTGATTAGACACAGCCGCGAGGGAGGCGTGTTCAGCGCTGGCCCAGCGCGGCCAGGAGATCGTCGATGAGGTCGTCGACGTCTTCGATGCCGACCGACAGCCGTACCAACTCGGCGGGAACCTCCAGCTGTGATCCCGCGGTGGAGGCATGCGTCATCCGTCCTGGATGCTCGATCAGCGACTCCACCCCGCCGAGCGACTCAGCCAGGGTGAACACCCGGGTGCGGGCGCACACGGCCAGCGCCGCTTGAGCGCCACCACGGACGGTGAACGAGACCATCCCGCCGAACCGGCTCATCTGCTTGGCAGCCACCTCATGCCCGGGATGGGTGTCCAAGCCGGGATAGCGGACGTCGATCACCTCGGGATGCGCCTGTAGCGCTGCAGCGACCCGCTCAGCGTTGTCGCAGTGTCGCTCCATGCGCACTCCCAGGGTTTTGATCCCCCGCAAGATCAACCAGGCATCGAAGGGCCCGGGAACCGCGCCCGCACCGTTCTGCAGGAAGGCCACCTGCTCGTCAAGCGCACCGTCGTCGGTCACCAGCGCGCCACCGATGACATCGGAGTGCCCACCGAGGTACTTCGTGGTCGAGTGCAGCACCACATCCGCACCGAGTGCAAGCGGAGTCTGCAGGTAGGGCGAGGCAAAGGTGTTGTCCACTACCAGTCGCGCTTTTGCCTCATGCGCGACCCCGGCCAAGGCCACGATGTCGGCGATGGACAGCAGCGGATTGGTCGGTGTCTCGCACCACACCAAACGGGTGGTCGGGCGTACCGCGGCGCGCACCGCGTCCACATGCGACAGCGCGACCGCGGTGTGCTCAATCCCCCAGTGCCGGAACACCTTGTCGATCAGGCGGAAGGTGCCGCCGTAGGCGTCGTCGGGGATGATGAGATGGTCCCCGGGCCGGCAGGTCGCGCGCAGCAGGGCGTCAGTTGCAGCCATTCCGGACGCGAATGCTCGCCCGTACCGGCCGCCCTCCAGCGCCGCGAGACAGGTTTCCAGCGCGGTACGGGTGGGGTTACCGGTGCGAGCGTATTCGAATCCCTCGCGCAGTCCGCCCACACCGTCTTGGGCGAAGGTGGACGTGGCGTGGATGGGCACGATCACTGATCCGGTGTGCGGATCCGGATTCTGCCCGGCATGGATGGCGCGAGTGGAGAAGCCTGTCACCTCCCCAGCCTACGGTGAGCTGTTGCCGCTGCGATCTTCGGTCGTACCCTCGATCTGGATCACCACTGTGCCGGCGATCTTGTCTGCGAAAGTTTGGTGATTGGCATCCCACAGTGGCCACAGGTAACCGACGAAGAACTCCAGGCTGTGGCAGAGCTGACGCAACACTGCCCTGCCGAATCCGATCGGCTGACCAGTCTTCATCTCCACCAGCTTCGTTCCAGCCCCTTGGCGACCGATGCTTTGCCCCGTGGTGCCCTGCCGGTAGCAGGAGTTCCAGCCAATGAAAGCGAACAAACCGAGATAACCCGCGACAGTGAGCATCGGGCTCAATGCCACGGTCCCGGTGGCGACACCGATGGTGAACAGGACGTTCAAGGCGATCACCGGGATCACGTAGTCGATCAAGGAGCTGACCGCCCTGGTCCCGAAGTCCGCCAGTGGCCCGGGCACCGCAGCGACTCCCGCCACATCGCGATCGGACTGCCCGCAGGACGGTGTACCAACCCATTGCTGCTGCGGGATTTCGAGCTGCGGAGTGTCGAGTTCCGGTTGTGCACCGTTGATCGCCGAGCTGCAGTCAGCCTGGGGGTCGACCTGCTGCTTGACGAAGGGGGGAGGTCGTCCGAACTGTGGTGGGGGCGCCAAACGTGGTAATCGCCCAAACTGAGGTGGGGGCGCAAGCTCCTGGGGACAGCTGATGAGTCGCCGGCTTTGCTGGTCGGGTGGTTGTAGCACCGGGATCGGGCCGGACGGGTGGAGCTGCGTCCCGGTCGACCTGGACTCTGGTCGCGTATCGGTTGGCTCCACTTGCCCGTTGGTCCCGGACCGAACTTGCTCGTCTGCGCGAGGATCCTGATGCAGCGGCTGGGGAGTGGTCATCGGTTCGAACTCCCTCCGATCGGTGGCCGGGCGCGTTCGTGCGCGGTCACGCTAGCGGATCCCTCTAGCTCGTCCTCAGCGCCCGGCCAGGAACCCGAGCACGTCTTGACGGGTGATCACCCCCGCCGGCTTGCCGTCGATAAGGACCATGGCTCCGTCGGCGTCAACCAATACCTGCATCAATGACCCAATCGACTCGCCACCACCGATCGTCGGCAACGGCGCAGCCATGTGACCCTCGATCCGGTCGGCGAGTTGTGCGTCACCTGCGAACAGGGCCTGCAGCAGGGTGCGCTCATTGACGGCGCCAATCACCTCGGCCGCCATCACCGGCGGCTCGGCGGCGACTACGGGCAGCTGGGAGACACCGAACTCACGCAGGATCATCACAGCCTCGGCGACCGTCTCGTTCGGATGGGTGTGCACCAGCTTCGGCAAGGCACCATCCTTGCCGACCAGCACATCAGTGACGGTCGCTCCGGAAGAATCCGGGGGCAAGAAACCGTGGGAAGCCATCCAGGCATCGTTGAAGACCTTGGCGAGATATCCGCGACCACCGTCGGGAAGCAACACCACGACCACTGAGTCGGGGTCGGCCCGTTGCGCCACCCGTAGCGCGCCGACGACGGCCATCCCGCCGGATCCGCCCAGCAGCAGCCCTTCCTCCCGGGCCAGCCGCCGGGTCATGGCGAACGAGTCGGTGTCCGAGACCGGGACGATCTCATCGCAGACCGTCCGGTCGTACGTACGAGGCCAGAAGTCCTCCCCGACCCCTTCAACCAGGTAGGGCCGGCCGGTGCCGCCCGAGTACACCGAGCCCTCCGGATCGACACCGACGACTCGTACCCGGCCGTTGCTCACCTCCTTGAGATAGCGGCCGGTGCCGGAGATCGTCCCGCCGGTGCCGATGCCAGCCACAAAATGCGTGATCCGCGCCTCGGTCTGGGCCCACAGTTCCGGGCCGGTGCTGTGGTAATGGCTGGCCGGATTCTCCGGATTGGAGTACTGGTCTGGCTTCCACGCCCCGTCGATCTCCTCGGCCAGCCGATCGGACACCGAGTAGTACGAGTCGGGGTGGTCAGCGGCGACCGCGGTAGGGCATACCACGACCTCAGCGCCGTAGGCCTTGAGTACGTCGCGCTTGTCCTGACCGACCTTGTCCGGGCAGACAAAAAGGCAGCGGTACCCCTTACGCTGAGCAATCAGCGCCAGGCCGACACCGGTGTTTCCCGAAGTCGGCTCCACGATGGTGCCCCCAGGCTGCAGTACACCGGATCGCTCTGCCGCTTCGACCATCCGAAGCGCGATCCGATCTTTCACGCTGCCGCCCGGGTTGAGGTATTCCACCTTCGCCAGTACCAGTGGTGCAACGTGCCCAGCAACGGCGTTCAGCCGCAGCAGCGGGGTATTGCCGACCAGATCAACGATGTGCTCGGCGTAGTGCACCGGGTCTCCTCGGGATCGGGCGAATCGCCGCGCACAGCGTTGCTGCCGAGCTTCAGGCGTGTATCAAGTATGGGGTCACTGCGCACACCGCAGCATCGAGCAGGTCAGCCCGAAACCGGGTGCTCTTCAAGTACTGCCAACCCCCAGCACAGGTGTCGGTAACCGCTGTCAACCGCCGATGCACAATCCGCGACGCCCATGCGGCACTCGGGAGCGGGTTGGTAGCCGTTGGAGGCAGCCCGGCCCGGGGTTGGCCGTACTTGAAGAGCACCTCACACCACGGGCCCGGTCGGTGGACCGGGCCCGTGGGTGGGGAGGGTAGTACCTACTCGCCTTGGAAGTAGGACAGCAGACGCAGGATCTCCAGGTACAGCCATACCAGCGTCACCGTGAGGCCGAACGCGATGTACCAGGCGGTCTTCTCAGGCGCGCCCGCCCGGATCGCCTGGTCGGCGGCGTCGAAGTCGAGCAGGAAGCTGAAGGCAGCGATCCCGATACAGACCAAGCTGAACACAATCGCGAGCGGCCCGCCATCGCGGAGGCCAAGACCGCCTTCCGTGAAGAAGCCTGCGATGAGGTTGACCACCATCAGACCGACGACACCGATCATGGCGCCGATCAACCACTTGGTAAACCGCGGGGTCACCCTGACGGCCCCGGTCTTGTAGACCACGAGCATTCCGCCGAACACCAGGGCGGTACCCGTGATGGCCTGCAGGATGATCCCTGGGTTTCCGACCGCGGTTCCGATCACGCCGCTGATGCCGCCGAGGAATACGCCCTCAACCGCAGCGTAAGCGAGGATCAGGGGCGGGCTGACCACCTTCTTGAAGATGACCACTAACGCGAGCACGAAGCCGATCAGTGCGGCCGGCAGGGCGAGCGCCCATAGGCCGCTAAGGTAGGTCAACGCGCCGGTGGCGACCAGGACCGCCAGCGTGACGCCGGTCTTGGTGACCACGTCGTCGATGGTCATCGGCCGGTCGACAGCGGGTGGCGCACCGGCATAACCAGGCGCCGTGCCCGGATAGCTCGCCGGGGATGGGTTGAAACCCGCGTAACCGCCGCCCCCTACGGGAAGATTGCGGAATGCGGGGTTGCTGGTGGAGCGCACCGTGTTCCTCCTGATGGGCATTGCGGTCGTCACCGGGTTCAACGCGCCTGTGGCGAGTCCGGTTCCCGGTCCGGTAAAACGGACTTTACCCCCGCGTGGTGACGCCGAGGCAAGGGAGCACTGCACATCACGTTACTGTGCGCAAGGGCAGCACCCGGCCCAGCATGGTGAGGAGGAGGGATGGACTGGTGGGGCTGGTTGATCCTCGCGCTGGTCATTCTTGTGGTCCTGATCGCGCTCGCAGCCATCGTGCAGCGCAGAAGACGGCGCGGCGGTGTGATCGGTCTTGGCAATCCGGGCCAGAGTGATCCACGGTGACCACGTCAACTCCTGGGCTACTGCTGCGGACCAGTGAGCTGGTCGGCCGTCCGGTAGTCACCCTCGGCGGCGAGCTGGTCGCCGAGATCAAGGACATCGTCTTCGAAAGCACCGGCGGACGTATCGCAGGTTTCACCCTGCGTAATCCGGGACTGTTCAGCCGCTCCCGCAAAGATGCACTGCCCTGGAGTGAGGTGCACGGGATAGGCCGGGATGCGGTGATGGTGGCCGACGAGACCGAGTTACCTGCCGCCAAGCAGCTTGCGCCCCGTAAGCAGGCCCGAAAAGCAGACGTGCTGGAGGATCGGGTACTGACCGACAACGGCCGAGACCTGGGACGCGTAGTGGATGTCGTGTTGCACTGCGGGGCCAGGCTCGAGGTCGTGGGCTACGAGGTGGAGGCCAGCGAGGCTCTGGGCACCGCGGGACGACGGGTGCTCATTCCCCTGCCCGACACCGTAGCGGTGTCCGGGGAGAACCTCATTGTGCCCGCGGCGGCCACCGAGTTCGTCTCCGAGGACATGGCCGGGTTCGGCGCGGCCGTGGACGCCTTCCGCGCCCGGTTGCGGGAGGGAACCAGCTGATGTTGTTCAGCCAAGCACGCAAGCGCGATGTGGTAAACACCGCCACCGCAACCCGGATAGCCAGGGTTGACGGCTTTGTGGTGCTCCCCGGACCGCCCAGGGTGGCGCTGCTGCGATTGGGCAAGGTCGGCGGTGCCGGCACCTTGCTCGGCTGGGACGATGTGCAGGGCTTCGGACCCGACGCGGTGACCGTCTCCACTGACGCAGTGATCCGTCCAGCCCGCGATGCCTTGGAGCAGCGCGCCGAAGACAACGACTTGGAGATACTAGGTAAACGGGTACTCACCGAACATGGTATGGAGCTCGGAACGGTCAACGACGTGGATTTCGATCCTGAGACAGGTTCGATCACCACGCTGATCACCAAAACCGAGACCATCGCCGGCGAGCGGCTGATCGGACTTGGCAGCTACGCCGCCGTCGTCTCAGATTAGCTCACATTCGCCAGCGTGGTCGGCGCCGCACTCGGCCGTACGATGTCTTGCCCGCATCTTGGAGTCGTTGTGCCGGACTTTGACGTCGGACGTAATTGGGCAGCGCTTCTTGCCACTCGGCCTGTCGAGGCCTGGGATCGGATGTAGAAAGACGCGCGTTGGTGCGGGCATGAAATCCATCCGAGAGGATGCGTGCGACTGGTCTCAAGGATTGGGCGTGATCAGCGCACAGGATGAATGGATAAAGCCGGTTCACCAGTGCTTAAGATGGAACTGGCCATGCAGTGAGAGCGGTGATTTCTCACGTGTTGGACAGACATTGAACGGATGCTTGCCGTCGCCGATCCGGCGGAGCCCTATTACGATGCAGACCCTGTCATGGCGCGATCGTTGTGGTGTGCTGTCCGCCACCTGCAACCTAGATCAGTGGTAGAGACCGGCGTAGCCGGGGAGTCACGCCGTGGATCATTCTAGAAACTGTCGCAGGCAACGGTGCCGGGCGGCTGTGGAGCATCGACCTCCCACCATTGAACGAGCCCTGGTTCAGTCAAAGTCGCAGTGCTGTCCCGCAAAGCCTCGGAATGACTGGCATTACGTCTGCGGGTCAGCGGGCTCGCGCTCACCTGTCATCCGGTGGGATTACCGTCTCCGATGACGTCAACACCAATCGAGCATTCACTGAGCTGGTGAAATCAGACCACAAGCTGGACGGCGTTGCGATCACCAGCAGAGGAAGCCGGATGCGACCGATGGAAATCGCGTGGCAGGTAAACCCGTCATGACGCGGTGCAGGCCAACATCCGCCGGTCAGCGTGGCGAGCATGGCTGAGTTGCTGAAGCCAGAGCTACGGGCGGTGGGTCTCTACGCTCAGGCCAGTGGTCGCAGTGCCCCCGGTGGGAGTCGAACCCACACTGGGATCCTTTTAAGGGACCTGCCTCTGCCGGTTGGGCTACGGGGGCGCTTCGCGCAGCGTAGCCGCGTCACCCTGTATCCCCGCCAACCTGGGGTAGATCAAGAAGCGGTGGTGGCGCGCACGAAGTCGGCTTTCGGGTCATTGATCTGACCCAACGCCACCACCTCGCGGTGAAACAGTAGGGCAGCGGTCCAGTCGGCCACGATGCGAACCTTGCGGTTGAACGTCGGCATCCGGCTCAGATGGTAGGTGCGGTGCATGAACCAGGCCGCGATGCCCCGCAGCCTTATCCCGTAGATTTCGGCGACGCCGCGGTAGAGGCCCAGACTGGCCACCGATCCTGCGTAACGGTGCTTGTAGTGCTGCAACGGCTCGCCGCGCAGTTGCGCGATGATGTTGTCGGCCAGCACCTTGGCCTGTCGCACAGCATGCTGGGCCGACGGGCTGGTGGTGGCGTTAGGGTCGTTGGAGGTGAGGTCGGGCACCGCCGCGCAGTCCCCGGCGGAGAACACGTCCGGGCAGTTCACTACCTGCAAGGTGGTCGTGCAGCGCAGCCGCTTGCGATCGTCCAGTGGCAGGTCGGTTCGCTGCAACACGGGGTTGGCTTTCACCCCAGCGGTCCAGACGATGGTGTCGGCGTCGAACTCCGTGCCGTTGTCGAGGACGACGTGGCCTTCTTGCATCGTCGTGACCCGGGTATTCAGGAAGATCTCGATACCGCGGCGGATCAACCGCTTGGCGGTGTAGCGACCCATTTTTGGGCTGACCTCGGGCATGATCCTGCCGGTAGCCTCGATGAGTACCCAGCGCATGTCCTGCGGCTGGATGGTCTCGTAGTAGCGGCAGGCGTAGCGGGCCATGTCCTCGAGCTCGGCCAGCACCTCGATGCCCGCATATCCTCCACCGATCACCACGAAGCTCAGCAGCTCGCGGCGCAGTCGTGGATCCAGCGTGGCGTCCGCAGCCTCCAGACACGACAGCACGTGGTTACGAAGGTAGATCGCTTCACCAATGGTCTTGAACGCGATGCCGTGCTCGGCCAACCCAGGGATGGGCAACGTGCGCGCGATGGAGCCCGGCGCCATCACCAGCACGTCATAGCCGAGTTGCTCGACGTGCCCAGCGCAGTTCTCGATGGTGGCGAATCGGCGGGCGTGGTCGACACCGGTGACCCGGCCACAGACGGTGTGGCAGCGCCGAAGCACCCGGCGCAGCGGCACCACCACGTGGCGAGGTTCGATCGATCCGGCGGCGGCCTCGGGCAGGAACGGCTGGTAGGTCATCTGGGTCTGGGGATCGACCACGGTGACCGAGGCCTCACCCGTGCGCAGCTTCGCCTGCAGTCGCAGCGCGGTGTACAGCCCCACGTGGCCACCGCCGACGATGAGCACGCGCGCCGGCTCGCCAGCTGTGAATGCCATATCACAGTGTTCCCACCGCAGCTGCCGCCATGCGCTTCACCAGTAAAGGATTACTGTTTCGCCGGTCAGCCGCGTTCGGTGCAGCTGATCCCGGCCAGTTCGGCCGCGCGGCGCAGCACGTCGACGAGCATCGCCGGAGTGAGCCGTCCGGTGAAGGTGTTCTGCTGGCTGACGTGGTAGCAACCGAGCAGATGCAGCCCGTCCAGGTTTACTTCGGTGCCGTGTCCGAAACGCGGCAGCGGGGTGGGAACCAGCCAGCCTGCGGTGACCAGCGCGGGCAGCAGCGCCTGCCATCCGAAACCACCCAGCACGATTACTGCGCGCAGCGTCGGGCGCAGCAGCTGCAACTCCCGAACCAGCCAGGGCCGGCAGGCGTCGCGCTCGGCCGGGGTTGGCTTATTCGCCGGGGGCGCGCAGTGCACCGGGGCTGTGATTCGGGTGCGGTGCAGCGTCAGCCCGTCGCCGCGGTGGGTGGCGTTGGCTTGGTTAGCCAAGCCGACGGCATGCAGCGCAGCGTAGAGAACATCACCAGAGCGGTCCCCGGTGAATATCCGGCCGGTCCGGTTGCCACCGTGCGCGGCCGGGGCAAGCCCGACGATGGCCAGCGCGGCGTCGGCTGGACCGAAGCCGGGGACTGGACGTCCCCAGTAGGTCTGGTCACGGAATGCAGCGCGCTTCTCGACCGCGACCTGCTCCCGCCAGGCCACCAAGCGCGGGCACGCCCGGCACCGGGTCACCGCCTCATCCAACGCGCCCAATCCCCCGCATGTCAGGCTCTCATGCACAGTGTGTCGCGCTCTCATGCACACCAGGCCCTCAACTGAGACCCAGCGCGATGCCGTCAAGGATGTCGTGCTCACTGACCACCAGTTCACCGATGCCAGCACGAACGTGCAGCTCTTCGGCGAGCGTCCGAACGATGAGCGCCCCGCCGGCGATGACGTCCACTCGGCCGGGGTGGATGGCGAGGTTGGTCGCCCGCTGGCGATGCGTCGACGCGAGTAGCGCCTCAGTCGTGGCGCGCAGCTGCTCCAACGGCAGCCGGGACAGATGGGTGCGCTCAGGATCGTAGGCAGGCAACTGCTGCGCGACGGCGGACAGGGTGGTAACGGTGCCTGCCACCCCAACCCACGTGCGAGCCTTCTCCACCGGCACGTCGGCGAAAGCCTCCTGCAGCATCTGCGCCGCGAACAGCTCGGCAGCGCTGACCTCATCCGGCGTCGCGGGATCGGAGCGCAGGTGCCGCTCAGTGATCCGCACACAGCCCAAGTTCACTGACCGCGCCGCCGTCACGTCGGCTCGCGACCCGTCCCAGTCCCCCAACACCACCTCGGTGGATCCACCACCGACATCAACGACCACGAACGGCCCATCACCAGGATCGAGGTCACCGACCGCGCCGGTGAACGACAGCCGGGCCTCCTCGTCCCCGGTGATCACCTCGGCATCGGTGCCGAGGGTCTGGCGGACCATCGTGAAAAAGTCCGCCCGGTTGGCGGCGTCACGGGTCGCCGAGGTGGCCACCATCCGAGTCCGTTCTGCCCCAGCGCGCATGGCGGTAGTTGCGTAGTCGGCCAGCGCGATGCGGGTGCGCTTAAGGGCCTCCGGAGCCAGTCGACCAGTGGCGTCAACGTCCTGACCGAGCCGGACAATGCGCATCTCGCGGTGCACGTCGCGCAGCCGTCCCTCGTCCACGTCGGCGATGAGCAGGCGGATCGAGTTGGTCCCGCAGTCGATCGCGGCCACCCTGGACATCTCCACCTCCGAGGCTCGTAGCGGCCAACCGTACGCTGATCAGGCACATTGACAACAAATACCTGGCCTGCGGCTCGGAGGGGGCACCGCCGACCAGACTCTGGGCGTGCTGCCCGCTGGAATCGATATCCATGCGTTGGCCGATCGGATTACTCCGAGCCCAGGCGCGAGCACCAGGCGCGGACACCCGAGCAGCAGGGCCTGACACGCGGGGCAACTGAGCGCGACACGCCGGAAGAGGCGGGGAAGAGCTTAGGCGTTAGGCGCAGGGGCCAGGGATCCACCAGGGACCGATCTGGTCGAGTATCTCGTCGCCGAACGGGTTCACGCCGGGCCCGCTGGCCAGCGCATGCGCGACGTGGACGTGCAAGCACTTGACTCGATCCGGCATTCCACCGGCGCTGACGTCGGTCCCGAGCGGTTCCACCGCGTCCCGTTCGGCCAAGTAGGATTCATGCGCGATCCGGTACGCCGCAGCCAGCTCGGCATCCGCAGCCAACCGATCGGTCATCTCCCGCATCGCACCGCTAGCCTCGCTGCGGCTCACCAGTGCGGCCAACCGCCGACAGGTCAGGTAGTAGAGGGTCGGAAATGGGGTGCCGTCTTCAAGGCGGGGATGGGTCTGAACCACGCTGGGCAACCCGCAGGCGCAGCGGTGCGCGACAGCTCGCAGCGCACGCGGTGGGCGGCCCAGCTGTGCGGCGACGGCCTCCTGATCGGTGGCCGACATCTCCGGACGGAGATCATCCACTGTTGATCGACTTCCAGAGTCGTCCGTACCACAGCTCTCTGGGCGCCACGGTATCGCCGATACCGGTGACAGTGGCAGCGCCCTGGTCGGGGGGCAGCTGCACCACGTACGGCGCCTCCCCGGGCCGCACGTAGCGCAACCGTTCGCGAGCCTGCGCCTGGACGTGCCGCGGGTCCGAGAGCAGCGCGCGGCGCCGTTCCAGCTCCGCAACCTTGTCCGCCATGATCAGTTGCTGTTCGTGCACCGCGGCGAGCTCGGAGCGCTGGCTGACGTAGTTGCGCAGCGGTACGGCAACGCTCAACGCCAGCACACAGACCACCGCGGCGAGCATCGCGGCTCGGCGTGAAGAGGTGATGCCCAGGAAGCGGCAGATCCGTACGCCCAGCGGATGGGTCACCGAGCCACCGAGCGCAGCGCTGCGGCTTGGCCCGGGATCACCCATCGAGCTGGGCCTCATATCAAGCTGGGCCCTCCGGAGTGAACCGGGCGAACGCCAGGTCCCCGGCATAGCGGGCCGCGTCTGCGAGAGCCTCCTCGATGCGCAGCAACTGGTTGTACTTCGCTACCCGCTCCGACCGGGCGGGAGCACCGGTCTTGATCTGACCGCAGCCGATCGCCACTGCGAGATCAGCGATCGTGGTGTCCTCGGTCTCGCCGGAGCGGTGACTCACCATGCAGCGGTACCCACTGGACTGAGCAAGCGTTACCGCGTCCAAAGTCTCCGACAGCGTGCCGATCTGGTTGACCTTCACTAGCAGCGCGTTGGCCACCCGGCGGCTGATGCCCTCCTCCAACCGCTCTGGATTGGTCACGAATAGATCATCGCCGACGAGCTGTACCCGATCGCCGATCTCAGCGGTGAGCCGCGCCCAGCCATCCCAATCGTCCTCCGCGAGCGGATCCTCAATGGACGCCAATGGGTAAGCATCAAGCAGTTCGGCGTAGTAGATGGCCATCTGCTCGGCGTTGCGAGCCTTCTTGTCGAAGTTGTAAAAGCCGTCGGCGAAGAACTCGGTGGCAGCCACGTCCAACGCCAGCACGATGTCGCGACCCAGCGTGTAACCGGCCTTATCCACCGCGGTGGCGATGAGATCCAGCGCGTCGCTGGTGGTCGGGAGGTCAGGCGCGAAACCGCCCTCGTCACCAAGCCCGGTTGCCAACCCGTTGGACTTGAGCACCGACTTCAGCGCGTGGTAGCACTCGGTGCCCCATCGAAGCGCCTCCCGGAACGAGTCCGCACCAATCGGGGCGATCATGAACTCCTGCACGTCGACGCCGGTGTCGGCATGCGCGCCCCCGTTGAGGATGTTCAGCATCGGTACCGGCAACACATGCGCATTGGCGCCACCGATGTAGCGGAACAACTCCAGACCGCTGGATTCGGCGGCCGCCTTGGCGACTGCGAGCGAGGCCCCGAGAATCGCATTGGCACCCAGCCGGGCCTTGTGTGGCGTGCCGTCCAGATCGACCAGCTTCTGATCCACCACGCGCTGCTCGATCGCCTCGATGCCGGCCAGCTCGGGTCCGATCTCGTCCAGCACTGCCGCGACCGCGCGCTCGACGCCTCTACCGAGGTAACGGCCGGGCTCACCGTCGCGCAGCTCCACCGCCTCGTGTTCCCCGGTGGACGCACCGGAGGGCACCGCCGCACGGGCCAACGTGCCGTCATCGAGTGCCACTTCGACCTCGACAGTGGGGTTCCCGCGCGAGTCCAGAATCTCGCGGGCTCCGACCTGTTCGATGACGGCCACGGATGCGCTCCTTGTCAGCTGCTGGGGTGGGACCGGGAATGGTTGACGTAAGGCCTGGTGAGCAGGACTAGCGTAACCGCGGCCGAAGGCGGTCGGTCGGAGGCGCGCGCCGGTGATCGAATGTAGGGGCTCGTGCAACAGCATGTCACCGCGTACCGTTGGTGTGACCATGACCGCCGCCGACCGCCCCATGGACGTCGTCGAGCAGTTCCGTCGCGCTGAGTCGCTGGTGTCCGAAAGGCGCCCCCTGGAAGCCCTTCGAGAGCTACGGCCGGTGTTGGATGCAGAGCCGGACGCACCCAGCGTGCAGTTGCTGGCCGGGCGGGCTTACCTGCTGTCGGCCCAGCTGCAACGTGCGGAGCAGGCGTTCCTTCGGGTACTTGAACACAACCCTTCGGACCACTACGCGCGCTTTGCGCTGGGACGCACGTTGCAGCGGCAAGGTCGCCTAGAGGCGGCGGGTGCGCAGCTGGCAATGGCAGCGGCGATGAATCCCACACCGGACTACCAGGAAGCGCTCAACGAGGTACGCATGCGGCTAGCTGCCCGCGACACGTGAGCCGGCCTGAGACCCAGTCCGGCCTCTCAGGTGGTGTCCTTGGCGTTGCGGGCGTAACCCTGTGAGAAGCCGTAAACCTGTTGCGCATACTCGACGGAGTTGTTGTAGGACAGAATTGCCCGCAGCCAGCCGTCGCCGGCGCCGAGATTGCGGTTGTCCGCGCACAGGTATTGGGCTGCGGCAAGGGCAGCGTCATCAATCTGCTGGGGGTCGCTGATCCCGTCCAGGTTTCCGTCGGCCCGCCACCCGGCCCACGTGGACGGGATGAACTGGAAGGGCCCGACGGCGTGATCCCAGACATTGTCACCGTCGAGCAGACCGCCGTCGGTGTCCGCGATGGCCCTGACGCCGGGCGCACCGTTCAGTGGTATCCCGATGATCGGAGCGGATGGCCGACCGTCAGGTTCCAGGGTGCGGCCCTGGAAGTTACCGTGCTGAGACTCGACGGCCGCAATGCCAGCCAAGGTTACCCAAGTGAGGCGGCAATCGCCGCGGGTGGCCGCCATGACGGCATGAGCGTTCGCGTATGCCTGCAGAGCCCGCTGCGGGATACTGGTGACTCGGGACAGCCGGTTCGCCCAATCGGCGAAGGCCAGCGCTGGACCACCCTCAGGAGTCCCAGGAGCCGGGATCTGTACCGGGATATTGACCGTGGTCTTGGGCGGCTGCCCAGCTGGCTGACCCGGGGACTGGACAATAGGCTGGGCAACCGGCTCGGCGACGTCGGGCAGCGCGGCAGGCGCAGCCATTGCAACCGGCGTGGGAGTGGCCAGCCCCCGGTCCGGTAGTGGCGCAGCTACCGAACCCAAGCCCGCCACCACGAGGCCGGCGCACACCACAGCACCGCCGGACAACATTCCCCGCAGCAGATATCTCGACGCCGTGCCACTGAGGTAGGCGGCGGGTCGAAGACGAGGCCGCTTGTTGCCGGGTTGCTCGGTTTGCGCACCGGAACGCTCGTCGCCATTCACATCACAGATCAACGACGGCCGTGGCGGCAGGATACGGGGCGTGACAGCAATGTCACGCAGCAGCGCAGAACCGCGTTCAGCGCGGCCAGTGCTCCCGCCACTGCTGCGGGGTGAGGTTACCGACGTCGAGCCCGGCGGCACGAGCGGAACCCTCGGCAGCGCGCACGTCATCGGCAAAGCGTCGAGCGACGCAACGCAGCGCGCCCTCAGGATCCTCGCCGGCCAGCTTCGCGGTCGCAGAAAGCGCGAACAGCGCCCCGCCCGTGCCACTACGGTGCCCAGGCAGGAGGTCCGCAGGTAGGGCCGCCTTCACAGTGCGCGCCGCGAGCTTGGCCGCCAGGGCCACCGCCGGCTGGGCCAACGCCACCCCGTCGATACTCGACGCGCGGCGCTTCTCGGCGCCTTTTAGCTGCTCCCATCGGATTTCTTGGTCGGCGGCGGTGCGCACCTTCTCACTACCCGCGAACACGTGCGGGTGCCTGCCGACGAGCTTGGTCACCAGCTCGGTAGCCACCGCGTCGATGTCGAAACCATCCGGCGCCTCCTGCGCTACCCGGGCGTGAAAGAGCACCTGCAGCAACACGTCACCGAGCTCCTCGCGCAGCGCATCGATGTCACCGTCCTCCAACGCCTGGTACAGCTCGTAGGTCTCCTCGATCAAGTAGGGCATCAGCGAGCTGTGGGTCTGCTCGGCGTCCCACGGGCAGCCACCCGGGGAACGCAACCGATCCATCACGCCGACCGCATCCAACAACGCGGCTCCTCGAGGTTCGGGGGTAACCAGAACCGTGGCACCGGTAGCCACCCAGCGCGCCGCTGCACCAGATCCCAGGTCCAAGGTGAGCAGCAGCCCGTGCACGGCGTCGCCGACGGGCTGTGCCCCACACTGCTGCGCCAGCTCTGCCGGTATGTCGGTATCGGCGTGCAGGACTAACCCGTCCTGAAGCAGGCGCACGGCCGTGGACGGAAGCACCGCGCCGAGCCGTGGAGACAGCGCAACAACCACTGATGTCGGACCCGTCACAATGCCGCCTCGGGGTCAAGCGCGGGGAGTAGTGCGTAACGGCGCCAGGAAGCCGGCCGTTTCATTCTCGTTGGCCACCGCCTGCAGGCTCACCGGATCCCATATGCCGTAACGGGGGCTCAGGCGGACTCCCACCTCCTCCCCCACCTGGGCCAGCTGGCGCAAGCCGATGGCTTCGAGCACGGCCGGATCGATCTGCTCGATCGCGGGCGCGTTGTCGGATGGCTGGACACCGCGGTTGGCGCGGTTCTTGATCACCATGATCAACCAGGGCGTGGTGTCCGCGAGCTGGAAGGCCACCACGGTTCCCTCGTCGACCCCGAACGCCGGAGTGGTGGCGAAGATTGGATCGTCAGCAGCGACGATTCGCTTGCCGATCACGGCGTCCTTGCCGGCCCGAACGTCGGCGTCGATCAGCTGCCGGGCGCGCTTGGCCCCGACCCGGGAGAGCTCGTCCACCTTGGCCTTCGCGGCGGTTCGGGTGTCGGCGGTGGTGTAGTCGACGGTGACCGCGCTGTTGCGCAGGGCGCTCAGACCGAGCTGGGCCGTGAGCAGTTTGTCGACGGCCCGCTCCCGGTACCCGTCTGCATCGAAGATCGTTCCCTTGGAAGCACCCTGGGCCCCGCCGACCTCGTCGATCAGCCGGCTCACCCGCGCCTGATCGACGGCCAAGCCTGCTCGCCGCGCCGCGATCGCCGTCAACTCGTGCCTGATCTGGACAGTGATGATCTTGCGTGATACGTCATCGAGCTGGCGGTCAGCCGCCAGTTGAGCCCGGGCCTGGTCACCTTCCTTGGCCAGCACCATGGTGAGCTGGCTCTGCACCTGCTCCACCGGGATCTCGGTGCCGTTGACCAACGCGGCGGCACCGACCTGGCTGGGGCCGGAACTGCAGCCACTGATGCACAGTGCTCCTACCATGATCCCGAGGACGGCCCTGAGCACGACGCCAGGCGCTGCACCGCCGGCACGCAGGACGCTTCGCACGGCCGCTACCTTCTCACGCGGCCCGGTTCAGCGTGGTTGCAGGGCGGCGAGAAGCCGGCGCAGCCGCGCCCAGTCAGCCAGGCGCCCGCCTCCCCAAGGCCGCTCGTCATGCATACCCTCCTCCAACCCGGGGGGACCGTACCGTCAGCATCCGCCAGCCTGAGGAGGGCCCAATGTTCGGTACCGACCCTGACCAGGCCGAGCGGTTCGGCACCGTGCGAGCCCAGGTCGAGCAGATAGAAGTGACCGAGTCCTCCGCCGACGGAGCCGTTCAGGTCACGATCGACTCCAGTGGTGCACCCATCGCCCTGGTGCTCACCAGCAAGACCAGTGGTATGCCTCCGTCGGAGGTTGCAGCGGTGGTCATGGACTGCATGCGGCGCGCCCAGCGACAGCTCGCCGGACGGCTACGTCACGCCGTGGCAGCCACTGTGGGCGCCGAGGAGCCGGTTGCCGAACACGTAGTGTCGGGTCACCGGCAACAGTTCGGCGAGGGCCAGGAGGACCGCACGGAACCGGATCCCGGAGTTCTCGACCACGACTCACCGCAGCACCCCACCAACCGTTACCACGCGGCGTCGGGCGCCGATGAGGAGGACTTCGGCGACCGCGATCGCCTGCGCTAGGGGCGTGCCGGCATGTCCGACCAGGGCGACCTCGGCGCGCTGCGGGAATACGCGGAATGCGCACGATCTCGCTGGCGGGGTGGCACTGGCGGCCAACGCCGCACCACCGCCGACACCGCGTGGACCCTGCCGCAGTACCGGCGCGAGCCTGCGTACCGCTGAAGCCAGGACGCGGGGTCAGCCGGCGGGAGCGGGGGCCGGTCCGAGCACCGCGGTGACCAGCCGGGTGCACCAGTCAAGCAGCTCACGGTCGCGCAGCGGTGCAGCGCCAACCCGATCGGCTCCTTCGGTGGGGCGAGGCACGGACAGGGTCGCCACCGCAGGCTTGTAGACCGCTTTGGGATACAGCCGGCCCAGTCGCACCACCTGCGAGTCCGCCAAGTGCACCGGGGCAAAGCGCAGTGTGGAGCCCGGTGCGGTGACCTCTGCGATCCCGAGCGCCCGGCACACCTGGCGGAACCGAGCGACATCCAGCAGGGTGACCACGGCAGGGGGCAGCGCGCCGTAGCGGTCCGTCAACTCGTCGGTGACGGCAGCCAACCCGGCCACGTCCACCGCCTCGGCGATCTTGCGATAGGCCTCCAGGCGCAGCCGCTCGCCGGAGATGTAGTCATGCGGCAGGTGCGCGTCCACCGGTAGTTCCACCCGCGCCTGCGCAGGCTCCGCGGCAGCACCAGAGGGTGCCGCACCGGCTGCACTGCGAAATGCCTCCACGGCCTCGCCGACAAGCCGGATATACAGGTCGAAACCGACCCCGGCGATGTGCCCGGACTGCTCGCCGCCCAGGATGTTGCCGGCACCGCGGATCTCCAGGTCCTTCATCGCGACGGCCATGCCAGCGCCGAGCTCGGTGTGCTGGGCGATGGTGGACAGCCGGTCGTGCGCCGTCTCGGTCAGCGGGACCTCGGGCGGGTAGAGGAAGTAGGCGTACCCACGCTCGCGGCCACGCCCTACCCTCCCACGCAGCTGATGCAACTGGGCAAGCCCGAGCAGGTCACCGCGCTCCACGATCAGCGTATTGGCGTTGGAGATGTCCAGCCCCGTCTCGACGATCGTGGTGCACACCAGCACGTCGTGCTCGCGTTCCCAAAATCCGGCGACGGTACGTTCGAGCTGGTCCTCGTTCATCTGGCCGTGCGCCACTGCCACCCGCGCCTCAGGTACCAACTCGCGGATCCGCCGGGCGGCCTTCTCGATCGACGACACCCGGTTGTGCACGTAGAAAACCTGCCCGTCGCGCAGCAGCTCACGGCGGATCGCGGCACCGACCTGCTTGTCGTCATAGGCCCCGACGTAGGTCAGCACCGGGTGGCGCTCCTCGGGCGGGGTCAGGATGGTCGACATCTCACGGATCCCCGCCAGGCTCATCTCCAGGGTCCGCGGGATCGGGGTGGCGGACATGGTGAGCACGTCGACGGCGGTGCGCAAGGCCTTGATGTGCTCCTTGTGCTCGACACCGAAGCGCTGCTCCTCGTCGACCACCACCAGCCCTAGATCCTTCCAGCGCACCCCTGACTGCAGCAGCCGGTGGGTGCCGATCACGATATCTACCGAACCGTCGGCCAGCCCGCGCAATACTTCGGACGCCTGCGCCGCGTCGCTAAACCGGGACAGGCCGCGCACCGTGACCGGGAACGAACGCATCCGGTCGGTGAAGGTCTGCAGGTGCTGCTGGGCCAGCAGCGTGGTGGGGACCAGCACGGCCACCTGCTTGCCGTCCTGCACCGCCTTGAAGGCGGCCCGCACGGCGATCTCGGTCTTGCCGTAGCCGACATCGCCACAGACCACACGGTCCATCGGGACCTCGCGGCGCATGTCCGCCTTGACCTCCTCGATCGCGGCCAGCTGGTCGGGCGTCTCGATGTAGGGGAAGGCGTCCTCAAGCTCGGCCTGCCATGGGGTGTCCGGACCGAACGCGTGCCCCGGCGAGGACTGCCGAGCCGCATAGAGCTGCACCAGCTCGGCAGCGATCTCCTTGACCGCCTTGCGGGCCCGGCCCTTGGTCTTGGCCCAGTCCGAGCCACCCAGCTTGTTCAGGGTCGGCAGCTCACCGCCGACGTAGCGGGTCACCTGGTCGAGCTGGTCGGTGGGGATGAACAACCGGTCCCCCGGCTGGCCGCGCTTGCTGGCTGCGTACTCCACCAGCAGGTACTCCCGAGTTGCCCCACCGACGGAACGTTGCACCATCTCCAGGAACCGGCCAATGCCGTGTTGCTCGTGCACTACATGATCGCCTGGCTGCAGCGCCAACGGATCGACGGCGTTGCGGCGGCGGACCGGCATCTTCTGCATGTCCTGGGTGCGGGTCCCGCCACGGGCACCCGTGATGTCGGTCTCGGTGAGCACCACCAACCCCAGCGCTGGGGCCGAAAAGCCGTCCTCCAGAGTTCCACGGACCACAGTGACGGTGCTCGCCGCTGGTGGCTGCACAAGCCCGTCGGCGGCATGCACGGCGGGTACGTCGGCGTCGCGCAACTGCTCGCAGGCCCGCTGCGCCGTGCCGGTGCCGGGGACCACGAGCACCGCCGCACCACCGGTGGCGGTATGGGCGCGCAAGTCGGCGAAAGCTCGCGCGACGTCACCGTGGTAGGGCTGCGTCGGAATGATCTGCAACCGCAGCGGGCCCTCGGCGTCAGTGGTCAGCGGGCTCAGCGTCCACCAGGCCATCCCGGTCTCGCGGGCGTGCTCAGCAACCTCGCCCAGGCTGCGGTAGGCCGAGGCGGTGATATCCCACTCCGCTAGGTTCAGCGCCGCGACGTCGACGGGGGCGGCACCGCCACCCGCAGCCACCATCCACGACGCCTCCAGGAACTCCTCACCGGTGCGGACCAGATCGGCGGCCCGGGCCCGGATCCGCTCCGGATCGGCCAGCAGCACATGAGTGCCCTGCGGCATCATGTCGGTGAGCAGTGCAAGGTCAGAACCTGCCAGCACGGGGATGAGCGATTCCATACCGTCGGCCGGCACCCCGGAGGCGACCTTCTCCAGCAGCTCGCCGACCGGCCCGGCCGGCGCGTGCGCGGCCAGCTGTGCCGCGGTCGCCCGCACCGCATCGGTCAGCAGCAGTTCCCGGCACGGCGGTGCGTGCAGCTCATCGGTGGGCGCCAGGGTGCGCTGGTCCGCGACAGCGAACGAGCGGATCTCGCAGACCTCGTCACCCCAGAACTCCACCCGCAGCGGATGGTCGGCAGTGGGCGGGAAGACGTCGACGATGCCGCCCCGCACCGCAAACTCACCGCGCCGGTCCACCATGTCGACCCGGGTGTAAGCGAGGTCGGCCAGCCGGGCCAGCACGTCGTTGAAGTCGTGCACCTGCCCGACCCGCAACCGCACCGGCGCGATCTCGCCGAGCCCGCCGAGCATCGGCTGGATCAGCGACCGCACGGTGGCCACCACGACCTGCAGCGGCCCGGTGGAGCCGGTAATGCCTTCTTCCGGGTGGGCCAGTCGGCGCAGCACAGCCAACCGGCGACCTACGGTGTCGGCTCGGGGCGACAACCGCTCGTGTGGCAGCGTCTCCCAGGAAGGCAGCTCGGCGACCACACCGGCGCCCAACACGTCGGCTACCTCGGCGGTCAGCTCGCCGGCCTCCCGGTCAGTGGCGGTGATGGCGAGCACCGGATGGCCTGCGCGGGCCAGCGCGGCGACGGCCAACGGACGGGTCGCCGGCGGCCCCAGCAGTTGCATCTCGGGGGACGTCGCCCCGTCGACCAACGCGCGCAGGGACGGCTCCGCAAGCACGGCTTCCAGCAGGCCTGACAGGTGAGCGGATGTGGTCGGTAGCGCAGTCGCTACGGGCACCGTGGTGAGCCTTTCGGGCAGACGTAGTCAACAAGAAGTCGACGCAGAACAGACCCCTGCCCGGGACGCAACCGGCGCACCGGGGTCGCAACACCCACGATACCGGCCGGCCCGCCCCCGGACCGCCGAGGGCACGTTCTACGTGCTCGGACGCCACCGCATTAGGTGCCGAGTTCAGCGATCTCGGTAATCAGATCGCAACGTCACGTTGTATGCTGAAGACGATCGATCGCTTATCCAACTGCATTATGGCGTGTCTTCTGGTACTGCGCCCGGGCCAGAATGAGCGATTTCCTAGCAATTGAATGCAATGGTGAGGTGGGAATAGTGGCGATCGATGGAGGGTGGACACGTTCGACCCATCCGGTGGGCGCGACATGACCAGCATCGTGCTCGGTGACGACCACGTGGTGTTCGTGGAATCGCTGGTCTCCGTGCTGGTCGGCGCGGGATTCCGGGTGCCGGCAGTGGGCCGGAGTCTGGCGGGGACCATCGAAGCGGTCCGTCACCATCGGCCGGACGTCTGCCTGTTGAGCCGTCATTTCTCCGATGGCGACGGAGTAACCGCGATCGGCCCTATTCTGGCGGTAAGCCCGGCAACTCGGATACTCGTGCTCACCGCAGAGGGTGATACCGATGCGATGCGCCGCGCCGTGCGGTTGGGAGCCGCCGGCTATGTGGACAAAACATGGGGCGTCCGCAAGCTGGTCCAGGCGCTGCAGCGGGTCGTCAACGGCGCGGTGGTGCTGGACGCACCCCGGGCGACCACTGCGCGATCCGACATCTCCGAAGCGCAACGGCTCGCTGGGCACCTGACGGCTCGTGAGAGGGAATGCCTGGCGCTGCTCGTCGAGGGACTCGATACCCGTGCGATGACCCTACGGCTAGGCGTCTCTATCACCACGGTACGAAGTCACGTACAGGCACTGCTGACCAAACTCGGAGTGCACTCGCGGCTGGAGGCTGCCACCTTCGCCGTGCGCTATGACCTTGTCGATCATAATCAGCACGGCCCGGATGGACGCATCAAGACGGGGTAGCCGTAGCGGCAGCCGAACAATCCGCCACGTTGCTCGCACGGCATGCGCCGTGTGCCATTGACGCCGCGGGTCTTCGGCCCACCTGTGACCAGGGCTGACCAGGTCAGCCCGCTTCACCACCGACCTACTCCCGCATCGGGGAGGATCACCCCATGCCTCGCCTGCCTGTATTGCTGGTGCTGCTCGGTGTCGTGGTCGGCTGCTCAAGCCAGAACACCCCGATCAGTCCCCGCATTCCCACCCAGAGCCCGGTCACCGGCGACTCTGCGGTGCCACCGAGCACTCCATCGGCCCCCGAGATCCGGATCGATGTGGTCGCTGCGGGGCTGGAGTACGTATGGGATATCGGATTCCTTCCCGACGGATCTGCACTGATCACCGAGCGCCCGGCACGCATCCGGTTGCTGTCCTCGACCAGGCCCGGCGCGCAGGTCACCGATGTCGCTGCCGAACTCAGTGACGTTTACGTCGCCGGGGAGGGCGGACTGATGGGGCTGGCGGTGCATCCCGACTTCGCGAGCACTCGCCGGTTCATCACCTGCCAGACTCACCAGCAGGGCGAAAGGCCGGTGGATGTCCGGCTGGTCACCTGGGAACTGTCACCCGACGGTGCCCGGGCTAGCCGCGTGGCCGACCTGCTGGTCGCCGGTCTGCCGCTGAACCCCTCTGGTAGGCACTCCGGATGCCGCCCGACCATCGGCCCGGACGGCTACCTCTACGTCGGCACCGGAGACTCCGCACGAGCGGCCGTGCCACAGGACCGCACTCAGCTCGGCGGCAAGGTGCTTCGTATCGACCTCAACACCGGCGGTCCCGCGCCGGGCAACCCATTCGCCACTTCCCCGAACCCTGCAGAACGGCTCGTGTTCACCTATGGCCACCGCAATGTCCAGGGTGTGACGGTGCAGCCGGGCACCGATCGACTCTTCAGCGCCGAGCATGGCCCGAGGGTGGACGACGAGATCAACATCCTGCGGGCGGGGAAAAACTACGGCTGGGATCCATCTAGCGGAGGTACCGAGGACAGCTACGACGAAAGCGTCCCGATGACCGACCTGCAGCGCTTCCCGGACGCAGTGCCCGCAGTGTGGAGCTCAGGCGGCAACATCCAAGCGATCTGCGGTGCCGCATTCATGACCGGTGAGCAGTGGGGCCCCATGCAGGGCCTGCTGGCCGTCGCGGCGCTGAGGGGTTCCAAGCTGCTGCTGATGCGAGTGGACTCCGATGGGAAGGTGACTGCAACCGGACAGCTCCCGCAGCTGGACGACAGCTACGGCCGGCTGCGCGCGGTGCGCACCGGGCCCGACGGCGCCCTGTATGTCACGACGAGCAACGGCGACGACGACAAGGTGCTCAGGGTGGCACCGGCCGGCACCTGAGCTAGTGACGCAATTCGAACGGTGGCGGCGAAGCAGTGTGTCGGATCGATGTTTGCAGGGTGGTGAGCATGTCGTTGGGGGTGATGGAGTCCGCGTCACGGTGCAGCGCCAGGCCCCGGCGGGCGAGTTCGGTGGCCAGCTGCTGTTGGTGATCGTCGACCTGCTCACCGCGGGCACTGTCCCGGACGGCCAGGATCGGGTACCGCCCGGCGTCCAGAGCGGCCAGCGCCGAGCCGGTACCGGCATGGCTGATCACGATGTCGGCCGTGCGCAGGGCGGCGGCCAGCTCGGCCGCGGGCAGCACCGGGGTGGCCTGGATCGGCAGGTCTCCCACGGGAGTGTCCCCGGTCTGCCACAGCACCTCTACCGGCAATCCGGTCGCTTCGGCCAACGCACCGGCGGGAGCCAGCAGCGGCGCCAGGTGCTCGAACAACCGCCGAAACGGGTACTCGGTGGCGGCGCCCACCGTCACCACCACCCGAACCACCCCAGCGGGCGGTCGCGCCAACCCGACCGGCTCATAGCCGTCGAACACGCTGCCGGCGTACTCCCACGATTGGTCGGCCCACTGCGGGTACTGGGTGTAGGTGCGGACTCCGGGTACCCACTGCAAGACCCGTCCGGTCAACGACGGTCCACTCACCCGCGTCGCACTCTCGATGTAGTGACACTTCACACCCCGCGCCGCCAGATACGGCAAGTACCCGAGCGCGATGCCCGACCCCGTCGACACCGCCCTGGTCAACTTCCGGCGCTCCATCAATCGGCGCGCATCGGGGATACACCGCAGCACATCAGGCACACTGCGCACCCCCACGTAGGGCACGAACTCCACGTCACGATCCGCCAACATCGACCGGCTCTGCTCATTGGCATGAGTCACCCACACCGACTCACCGTTGGGCGAGATTCGACCAGCAAGATTGTCAAGCTGGGTGAGGTGCCCACCGGTCGTCGCGATGAACAGTGTGGTCATCGGTCCGCGTCCGGACTCGATCCGCAGCGTTCAGCCACCGTAACCCCATTCAGCGTCGAGCACCCGTTCCATGTCGAGCACATTGTGCAACGACCATTATGCAGCCCGTCACAACCCTACCTGCTCGACTGGCAGCAGCGGATCGGTACGGTCGCGTCGTGAGTTCCGAGGTTGTCTTTACCGATCCGCGCAGTGATCCGCGCTGGCGCTGGCTCGCCTTGGGGCCGCACGGCAGCGTGTTCACGTCGCCACCGTGGATCGACGCCGTGTGCGCCACCTACGGCTTTACCCCGGCCAGCAGCATCCTTTTGGGCTGGGACGGACAACCGCGCGCGGGGCTGGCCTGGGTACCGATTAGTGACATCCGTGGTGACCGGTTGTCCAGCCTGCCGTTCTCCGACCGGGCCGAGCCGCTGATCGATGACGAGGTTGACTGGAAGGCTCTCGCCGAGGGCGTCATCACCGCCACTGCTCCGTTGACGCTGCGGTGCTTCGACACCGCCGTACCGGTGGGTGACCCGCGCTTGCGCCAGGTCGCAACGGCGGCGTGGCACGGTACACCGCTGGACGGCAGCATCGAGAAGATCCGCCAGCGGCTGTCCCAGCATGCTCGCCGCAACATCGGGATCTCCGAACGGGCCGGCGTCCGGATCGAGGCACACACCGACGCGGACGCCGTGCGCCGGTTTCATGGTCTGCATGTCGCGCTGCGCAAGCGCAAATACCGGCTCCTTGCCCAGCCCTGCGACCTGTTCGACCACATCTGGGAAGCCTTCTCTCCCGATGACGCGATCGTGACGATGCTCGCGTACGCCGGCGGTGAGCTGATCGCCGGCGCGGTCTTCTTGACCTGGAATGGCGTGCTCTACTACAAGTTCGGCGCGTCCCGCCACGAGCACCTGGCACTGCGCCCGAACGACGCGATCTTCTGGGCCGGGATCCGCTGGGGAATCGAGCGCAGCGCCCGGCTTCTCGACTGGGGACTCAGCGACCTCGATCAGCCGGGATTGATCGCATACAAGCGCAAGTGGGCGACCGAACAACGCACCATCGTGACACTTCGCGCTGGCGGGGAGCAGGCCCGCACCGGCTCCGACGCCGGCCCGATGCTGGCCGAGCTCACCCGACTATTCACCGACGACTCGGTACCGGACGAGGTGACCGCACAGGCCGGCACGCTTCTGTATCGCTACTTCTGCTGACGCGCTTGGCAGTGACCTGCGCCGCCCGGCCGTGCGGTGTCTTGCCCCATGGCTTGATCACCGAGAGACCGGTCGCCGCGAGCAGGAGAACCAGCGCTAGCGACCTCACGAGCAGCGTCTGCAGCTGGACCGGCTCACCGTCTTCGATGGCTACCTGCCCCAGCCGAGGCAGCATCAAAGCCAGTCCGGTTGCGGTCAGCGTGACAGCGATCCCGCACTTGGCGAGCACCCACCAGTGCCGCACGAGGCCCCATGGAGTGGACAGCGCGAGCACCAGCCCACTGACCAGTGAGGTGAACACGACCGGAATCAGCACCCAGGAGGCCAGCGCGCCCATTGCTGCCTCAATACCGCCCTGCAACACCGGATCTCCACTGGTCAGGCTAGTCACCTCCAGCGCTACCAGCGCACCGTCAAGGCCAAGCCATCCGACGGAGACCGCGACGTGGACGGTCAGCAGAGCCGCCCGAGCCCGGCGTGGTAGTCGCGGGATTGCCAAAACCGACACAGTGACGGCAGTCAAAAGTCCCCCCTCGCTGCCAGCAAACAGTCCTCGGTCAGCGTGCGCCGTGTCCCCTCAGCAGGGTCGGCACAGTTCGCACCAGGATCGTGAGATCGGTCCAGAAACTCCAGCTACGCACATACGTGAGATCCAGTTCCAGCATTTCCAACGTTCCCATCGTGCTGCGCCCACTGACCTGCCAGAGTCCGGTGAGCCCGGGTGGAACGTCAAAGCGCCCGGCGTATTTGGGCGGGAACATCTTCGCTTCCCAATCCAGGCAGGGGCGCGGCCCGACCAGCGCCATCTGCCCTCGCAGGACGTTGAGTAGCTGGGGAAGCTCGTCGGCGCTCGTGCGCCGCAGGATCGAGCCGAGCCGGGTCACCCGCGGGTCGCTGTCGATCTTCCAGCTGCCGCCGACCGACGTGTCCTCGCCTCGCAGTTCACGAGCAATGAGGTCCCGGTGTTGGGCGTCGGAGCCACCCACCCGCATGGTGCGGAACTTGTACATCGTGAACGGTTGGCCACCCCGGCCTATCCGCTGCTGGCGGTACAGCGCTGGGCCGGGCGTCCCCAGCCGGATAGCCATCGCGACGAGCAGCATCGGGATCGCGAGCACCAGCAACGCGACCAAGACCACCGTGAGATCGACCACGCGCCGGGCAGCCGGTTCCCAACGAGCGGGTAAGCGCACTTGTTCAACGCCGCTGGACACTGAGCCTCCCCGTGGTGATAGCCATCAGCATGAAAAGCACGTCCCCTGTGCCTCGAAGTGTCAGGTGCGGATCGATGACGGTCAGGATGATCACGAACCACCAGCAGACCCACAGCGCCGAAGCTCCGACACCGACCGCGCCCGGCTGCTCCATGAGCTCCCGGCTGCGGCGCAGCACCGCGACCGCCAGCCAGACGAAAGCGGCCAGCAACGGGATACCGCCGACCCAGAGCAACTGCAGGTAGCCGCCCTCCAGGTAGATCACCTCGCGCCACCTCTCGGGTGCCGGCAGCACCGAGTTGGGCGACACCCCGATCAGGACGTTGATGAAGTCGAACCTCGGCAGGTAATGGTCGGACAGGTTGTTCCAGCGACCGATCCAGCTACGTGGCACCCCGTATTCACTGAATCCCTGCAAACGGCCGATCAACGCCGGCGCGCCGAAGGCGAGCGCAAGCGGGACAAGCCACAGAAATCGCATCGAGCCGCGGCGCACCGTGCTGAAGCGCCACAGGATGATTCCGGCCACCACGACCGCGGAGATCCAGGTAGAGAACTGGCCTGCGGCCAGCACGCCCGCCCCCAGTACGGCTCCCAGTACCAACCGCTCCCGGTAATGCAGCAGTCCCCGAACCGCGCAGCAGATCACCAGGGTCAGGCAGATGATGATGTAGTCACCGGTGGCCAGCGGCGAGCCGAGCGTCGTGGTGCCCCGAGCGGCGAGTGCAGCCGCGTGGCTGTCGGGCGTCCACACGGCCTGCAGCATCGCCACCACCGGGCCGAAATTCAGGGTCTGCAGGATGGCGATCAGGGCGACCACGGCCCCCGGCCAGATGATCAACCGGAAGCACCGCACCAGCTGAGCCTCGCTGGTGACGGAAAAGCGCACCAGCAGGTAGATGGCGACGAGTTTGCAGACCGGCAGCACGGCCGCCAGATCGGCGGTCACTGGCGTCTGACCGCGCAATATCAATGACAGCAGCGGCCACGCCGTCGACATCAAGAGGAAGACACCGATCGGAATGTCGAGCTTGTGCAGTTGCAGGGGAACCCGGTCACCGCGGCACCATCGGACGTAGCCGCCGGCTAACGCCCCGGCGAGCAGCACCGCCAGCAGCGCCTCGTTGGGGCGCACCAGCGGGATCAGATTGCCACGGTCGATACCGGCGATGATGGGCAAGGTGCCCAGGTAGGCGTAGGTAGCGAAGATCGGCCGGTACGCCGCCACGGCGAGCAACCCGGCCAGGGCCAGCACTCCGATGACGGTAAAGACGATCAGCGGCCCGACCGCCACCGCGACGACTCCGCCGACCACGGCACAGCCGGCGGCTCCCCATCCCAGCCAGCCGCTGATCTCCGGGATCGGCCGGATTTGCCTGGAGCCGGAATCTGGGCTGGAAACGGGATTCGGGCTGGAGCCGGGCGGAAGCGTTTGGGTCATGACCCACCACCGATCCGTCGCGGCATCGCGACACGAAGTGTCAGGACATAGACCCCGAGTGCCACCGCACCACTCAGGGCAAGGAGCGCGAGGCCACCGAGTTGGCCGGTGCTCGTGACGTGCTCCAGCCACCACGCTGCGGCGGCCACCGGCACCGTCGCGAGCGTGGCGACCAGGGCACCCGCAAGGGATCGAGGTTCGATCAACCGCTCGGGCCGCATCGCCCGACGCAGCGCAACCAGCACCATCCCGGCGGCCACGAGCTCACCGGCCAGGATCGCCCCGACCAGCCAGATAAGGCGTGACCCATCGGGGGGCATCAGGAGAGTGGCGGCGGCGACCACCAATATCACGCCGAAGGCCACCTCACTGGCCCGCCGCGGGATGCGGTCGTCGAGGCGTGCGAACAACGCCTGACGCCCGATGTCGTGCACCCCGCCGACCAGTTGGGCAATCGCCACCACCCCCAGGCAGGTGGCGAGTACCCCGATCAGAGCCGCGTCCCGAAGTTCACCGTTGGCGAGAACGTTCGCGGTGGGTCCGGACAGCACGGCGAGCAACACCAGCAGCGGCAAGCTGGCGATGACGGCGTAGGACAATCCTTGGCGCCACGTCGAGCCGAAAGTGACACCGTCATCGTGATGGGCGGCATGGGACAGGCCAGGCAACGCTGCCATCGACACCGCACGCGCGCTGACGTAGGACAGCGCATAGAAGACGGCGTAGGACAGCTGCACGACGAAGACACCACCGGGCACCGTGCCGGCCAATGCAAACAGCACGAACATCGCCGCAGTGGGCCATGCCGCCACGCCGAGCGAGCGCACCATCCTGCGGGTGACCGCACGCACCTCGGGGTCATGCCGCCAGTGCATCGACGGGCGGGTCAGCAAGCCCACTCGCGCGGTGCCGAACAGTTGAAGCGCCGCGTGCACCGCCACGGCCGCAGTGCTGCCCATCCCGAGCACGATCACCAGCTCTGCAGGCACGTTGGCAACGTCAAGGCCGGTCCCGTAGTACCAGCCGGCCAGTACTACGGTCAGGATCAGGATGATGTTGTCCACGGCCTGTGCGCCCACTGCGAGCGCGAAGCGCCCGCGGGCCTGCTGAGCGGCCATGCCCAGGTGCACCAGGACGTATAGCAGCACCTGCGGTGCGACAAGCAGCACCAGCAACGTGGTCAGCCACAGTCCCCGAGCCCGTTGCGCGGGGTCCGGGATCCCGAAGGTCAGGGTCCAGGCCACCGCGGGAGCGAGGATCATCAGCAACACGACGACCCCGGCCGACACTACGAGCAACCACCCGCTGACCCGACCGAACACCTCTCGAGCCCGCAACAAGCCACCGGCACCCACAGCGCGGACCACACCAGGAACCAGCACCATCGCGAGCACCGGCCCGGCGATCAACGTGAACACGAGGTTGGGGACGACATAGCCGGCCTGGAAGGCGTTGGCGAAGTAGGTGGGGCCCAGGACCGCGCCGATCACCACCACCCGGAGCAGTCCGGTCGCCCGGCTGACCAGCGTCCAGCCGGCAACCGTCGCCGAGCCGCGCGCTGTTGTGGTGGGAGATTCGTCGGTGAGTGCTGTTAGCGACAGGGCGGCCACAGCCCGGCCCTCACGGCCTCGTCCGGCGCCGGGCACCCACCGCCACAACCCCGCCAGCCACCAGCAGCCCGACCAGCGCACCGGTACCGGCCGCGATCAGCGGCTGCGGGCTCACCGGATCGGGCAGCACGTAAGGCGGTGTCAGCAGCTGAGCGTTCGGTCCTGACCTGCCGGTGAGGTTGATCTCGTCGATCCGGACCTGGATCGCCTTCTCCCGTTCCAGGGATGCGGTGAGCTGCGTCCGGGCATCGTTGAGGGCCGTCTGGGTCGCGGTCCCGGCCAATACCCCAGCCGTGAACTGATCCACTTGTGTCTGAAGACGAGCAGTGTTCGCGCGTGTTTGAACGAGCTGATTTTCGAGGTTGCGGGTTACTCCGCTGGGCTGGTCAGCAAGCGCCAGGTACCCGTCCATGACTCCCTGCAGCGTCTGCCTCGCAGCCTCCTTGGTGCTGCCGCGCGCCTCGACCTGGATGACCTCGCTAGTCTGCAGGACTTCCACGCTCAGGTTCTCGTCCAGGTCCTTGAACTGCATGCCCTGCTTCTGCGCGATCGGGCCGAGAACAGCCCGGCTCTTGAGGAACACCAGCTGGGTGCTGAGCTGGCGATCCTGGCGCAGCGGATCCCCGCCCTGCTGGTTCTGGCCGATGGGATAGAGAATCTCCGCCCGCGCTCCGTAGGTCTTGGGCAAGACGAGCGCGCCAGCCAGCCCCGCACCGGTACCGAGCAGGATCAAGATCAGCGCCACCAGTACCAGGCGCCCTGTCACGCCACCGCCACCGCGGGAATCCGAGGCAGGTTCGGTCCGGATCGGCGGAGGCTTCGGCGGAGTCACGTCGCCAGCCCTTGCAGGCTGCTGCGACTCCTCCTGGGAAGCAATTGCCTGTCCGTTGGGCTCACCACTGCCCCCGTAACGAAAGACATTGTCGACGTTGGTCACAGCGCACCTCCCAGCACATCGCAGACCCGGGCAACCTGCTCGACGGTCAGGGTCGGGGACATCGGAACGGAAAGAATCCGGCTGGCCGCGCGTTCTGCCACCGGCAATTTCTGGGCCACCGCCCGGGACTCGTGGAATGCGGCCAGGGCCGGCTGCTGGTGGCAAGGGATCGGGTAGTGCACACCCCATCCGATGCCGGCCGCGGTGAGGGCCTCGCCGACTTGGCGCCGGTCGTCGACCTGAATGACCGCCAGGTGATAGACGGGTTCGGCACCCGGCGCCACCGTCACCGGCGTGCAGCGCTGCGGCAGCATCTCCCGGTAGGCCGCCATCGCGGCCGTCCGCCGGGCATTGCCGGCATCCAGCCGGGGCAGTTTGGCCGACAGCAGCGCCGCCTGCAGCGTGTCGAGCCTGCTGTTTCTCCCGACGAAGTCATGCAGGTGGCGATTGGCTGCGGACCGCCCATGGTTGGCGATGCTGCGGATCTTCTCGGCCAGGGCGAGATCGCTGGTGACCACGGCGCCGCCGTCACCCAAGGCCCCGAGATTCTTGCCGGGATAGAAGCTGAACCCAGCGGCGACGCCCACACTGCCGGCGGTGGTGCCCCGGTGCCTGGCGCCGTGTGCTTGTGCGGCGTCCTCTATGAGAGCCAGCCCGTGGGCAGCAGCGATCGCCGAGATCCGCTCCGGGTCAACCATCTGGCCGTACAGGTGCACGGCGATGATCGCGGCCGTCGAGGAGCTGATGGCCGCTTCCACTGCATCCGGATCGATCAGCAGGGTGTCCGGGCAGACGTCCACGAATCGAGGCCGCGCACCGGTCGCGCAGATCGCCTCGGCCGTGGCGATGAACGTGTTCGTCGGGAGGATGACCTCGTCGCCGCGCCCGATTCCGAGGCCTGCGAGGATGAGTTCCAGCGCGTCGGTCCCGTTGGCCACCCCGATGCAGGCCCGAGTTCCGCAGTAGCTCGCGAACTCGTGCTCGAAGCGCTCGACCTCAGGTCCACCGATGTATCCGCTGTGGTCCAGCACGGTTTTCCAGGCGAGATCGAACTCCTCGCGAAGCCCGCTGTTGATACCCGGCAGATCCAAGAAAGGAACACCGCGGGCAACGCTGCCGGTCATGAGGCCACCTCCCGCGTGAAGTTAACTCCCGCTGGATCGGTCCTACGGGCGATGAGCGCCGGGCGTCCAGTGGCCTCGGCGACGTCGGTGGCGGCCAGGACCCGCACGATGTCCAACCCGCGTTCACCGGATGTGTTCGGCTTGGCCCCGGTACGGATGCACTCGATGAAGTGGCTGTCCTGTACCAGGAGTGGCTCGTTGAACTGCACATAGGGTGAGACGATGTCGCCGGTCCGGTAGGAGACCGGCATGGCGTGCGACTCACCATGATCGTCGGGATCCGCGGGGTCAACGCCGATGTCGTACAGCCGGATCCGCTCGTTATCCGACATGTCGTCATAGACGGCCATCTTGCGTTCACCGACCACGGTCACTCGCCGGACCTTGCGCGGGTCCAGCCAGCTGACATGCACGAATGCGTGGGTGGCGGCCCGCTCGAAATCCAGGCGCAGGTAAGCCACGTCGGCGTGGCGGTGCCCAACGTGCCGCTTGGCCCACACCCAGGCGGTCCGGGGTACCTCGTCGAGCAAGAACGATGCGATCGAGATGTCGTGCGGGGCAAGGTCCCAGATGACGTTGCAGTCCCGCTGGTACTTGCCCAACGACAGCCGAGCGGCGTCGATGTAGAGAATCCTACCGAGTTCCCCAGCGTCGATGATCTCCTTCAGCTTCCAGACGGCCGCGTTGTACTCGAAGGTGTGGCCCACCATCAGGTGCACCCCATTCGCCGCCGCCGAGTCGACCATTTCCTGCGCGTCGTCGACCGTCGTGGCCAGCGGCTTCTCCACCAGGGCGTGCCGCCCGTGGCGCAGTGCCTGCAGCGCGATCTCAGCGTGTGCGGAAGGTGGGGTCGCGACGACCACCGCATCTACCCGCTGCAGCACGTCGTCGAGACGATGTGCCGACTCCGCTGCCGGGTAACTTCGCCGTGCTTCGGCGATCCGCTCTGGAACCTGCTCGACGATCGTCACATGGACACCTGGCATGCTGCTGAGCACTCGCATGTGCTTGGAGCCCCAGTAGCCATAGCCGACTACCGCTACCCGGACGTCGGGCTCGAACGTCGTGACACCTCCCGATTCCGAACGACGAGCCAGCGTTGCTGCCGCTTGGGTGGTACCTGCAACGAACTGCATCGAGACGGGCCCCCTGCCGTGACTTAGAGTGGAACGCACACGGCAAGTAGGCTCGGCCGCGACCGAGCGTCCCCCCGCGAGCGGAAGTCTCCCCGTACGTGGGATCGCCCCTTCCCACATCGCGTATATCTACCACGCACCGCCACACGTTACCTGCTGAGAGTAATCCTTTAGGGTTATCACTCCGATGGCGCAACCTTTTTGTTGTGCGCGCTCAGTGATCAAATGATTACACAGCGAAGTATCCGGTGGCCAGTCCGCCGCTCGGCGTGCCCCGCGCCGCGGACACCTCGTGGGCGCATCGGGACGGCATCACAGCATGACCGCATCACAGCACGACGCAGGCTCGCTCAGGTCCGCGCGGCGAGCTTCGCCAGCCGCTGAGGAGTCGGCCAGCGCACGTTCCACGCCCAACCGAGCTTCTCGAACAACCAGATCACTCGGGCTGAGATGTCGATCTGCCCCCGAAGCACGCCGTGCCGGGCCGACGTCGGGTCAGCGTGGTGCAGGTTGTGCCAGGATTCCCCGGCGGACAAGATGGCCATCGGCCAGAAGTTCGCGGCCTTGTCTCGTGAGGCGAATGGCCGGTTGCCGATCATGTGGCACACCGAGTTCACCGCCCAGGTGATGTGGTGCAGGAACGAGACCCGCACCAGGCCGGCCCAGAACAGTGCAGTCACCGCCCCCCACCACGACCAGGTGACCAGGCCACCGATGATCCCGGGCAACACCAGGAAGATCCCGGTCCATAACCAGAACAACTTGCTGACTCGCACCATCGTCGGGTCGGCCAGCAAGTCCGGGACGAATCGCCGGGGGTTTGACAGGTCGCGGTTGAACAACCAGCCCATGTGGGCATGCCAGAATCCCTTGGCTACCGCGATCGGTGAGGTTCCGAACAGCCAAGGCGAATGCGGGTCACCTTCCCTGTCGGAAAACGCGTGGTGGCGCCGGTGGTCCGCCACCCAGTGCAGCAGCGGCCCTTGCATGGCCGTGCTGCCCAACACCGCGAGACTTACCCGCAGCCATCGCTTCGCCTTGAACGAGCCGTGGGTGAAGTGGCGGTGGTAGCCGACGGTCACCCCGAGGCAGCTGATGTAGTACGTGGCCACGAAGAGTGCGACGTCGACCCAGCCCAGCAGCCCCCACCCCCAGGCGGCGGGTACCGCGGCCAGCAGCGCCGCCAACGGGGCGAGCACAAAGATGTATACCAGGATCTGCGGTCCCAGCGTCCGCTGACCGGAGAGGATGGGCTCGGGGCCCGTTCGCTGGTGGCTGTCTCCGGCGGTCAGCGTCATCGGCGTGCTCCTCGTAAACATCCGGGGTGCGGCGACTGCCCGCGACCGCGGGAGTGCCACCATGCTCACGCCTGTGGCGCGACCGTAGGTAACGGTCATGGCGTATCCAAACCGAACCGTAGATTATCTGCCCTGCAGCCGTCACGACACACCACGTACTGCTTGGCGTGTCTCGCGTGTCCCGGCGCAGCGCCGCCGCGCGGTTGTGTGTTGAACACAAGGAGGGCTGCGCTGCCCCGCGCGGGGCACCCGTGTCACCATGTGCCCGCGGGTTCGGGCCCGCTCGTCCGCCGTAGTGTAAAGGCAGCACCTCGGATTTTGGTTCCGATGGTCCAGGTTCGAATCCTGGCGGCGGAGCGTCGTAGACACCGTCTTTTTCGAGGCGCAGTCGCGACCGTAACGAGCGCTATGCGTGCGTAGTGGCGGGCTGCAGGCCGCTCCTGCACCGTGGCGATCGCCGGAAGCCAGGGCTCAGCACACTCAAGACCCGGCTGGGTCGCCGTTCGAAGATTGAAGGCATCGTGGCCGGGCTAGTGGTGGGTGCGGACGAAAACCCCAGGGTGGCTACCGGGTGAACAACGAATGCCACGGCGTCGTTCACCGAACCTGCTCCCCCCGTAGGATCCGACCTGTCATCACCCTCGATATCGACTGCACCAAGATCGGAAAGGGGCACGCCGATGCTCCCAGACGGGAGCCTCACGACGGCGATCGTGCTGGCTGCCGGCGAGGGCACCAGGATGCATTCGGCGATCCCCAAGGTGCTGCACCCGATGGCCGGCCGTCCCCTGGTGGAACATGCAGTGCGGGCTGTCGCCGGGCTGGCGCCCGAGCACCTGGTCGTGGTGATCGGCCACGGCCGCGACGCCGTGCACGACCACCTCCGCACACTTGCCACCACGCTGGGCCGCGACCTGCGCGCTGCGGTACAGGCCCAGCAGCACGGCACCGGCCACGCCGTCTGCTGCGCGTTGGACCTCCTGCCGGCCGGATTGTCGGGAACCATCCTGGTCAGCTACGGCGACGTGCCGCTACTGGACACCGGCACGCTGTACGGGCTCGTTGCCCAGCACCACCACACCGGGCACGCAATGACCGTGCTGTCCGCGGTCGTGACCGACCCCACCGGCTACGGGCGGGTGCTGCGTGATCACTCAGGTGAGGTCGCCGGCATCGTCGAGCACCGCGACGCCACCCCCGCGCAGCGGGCCATCACCGAGATCAACTCCGGGGTGTACGCCTTCGATGCCGTCGCACTGCGCGATGCGCTGAGCCAGCTGGGTTCCGCC
>JALZDU010000097.1 GCA_030862405.1 Actinomycetota bacterium
CAGCAGTGCCGAGCGGGGATCTGCGCGAACGCCTCACCGAGCACCTCGATGTGATCACTGGCGGTGTTGTCGGGTAGCCCCGACGCGTTGCCGCGCCGGGGCCCCCTCAGAACCGTGCGTGCCACTCGTCGCGGCACACGGCTCAAGCAGCCCTTCACGGGTTGGTGTTTCGGTGGTCGGCCGCTGGTGGGCGGGTGCAGTGGGTGTGCACGAGGCGGGGTGTCGTCCGGCTGTTGTGTTCGGCGATCGCTTTGTGGGCGAGCGCTTTGCGGATCGCGGCGTACCAGGTCTCCCATTGGTGGGGGGAGTCTGGGGGCCGGTCGGTGAACAGCAGCGGTGTTCCGCAGAGCGGGCAGAGTCCGCGCTGGTAGCGCAGGGCGCGTTCCCAGTTCGGGGCCAGCTGAGGGGGACGTCGCTTGCGCCGTCGGTCGGCCCAGTACTGGGCCAGGGCGGGGTCGTCGGGTGAGTGCCTGCCCGGGACCGGGGCGTGTCGGACGATCTTTGTCCAGGAGTACTGGTGGAGGTAGGCGCCGGTCTCGTGGTCGCCGTAGATCCACCGGTTGGTCCTGGTGGGGTGGAACGAACCGAAGTAGCGGGCGGTGACCCAGTGTCGGTTCTTCTTGGGGTGTCTGCGGCGGGCCCACTTGTAGAGGTGTTGCCACAGGTGGTTGTCCAGGGCTTGGAAGGCTTTCTTGGACGCCCCTGGCCGGTAGTAGTTCGCTTGCCCTCGGATGATCGGGTTCATCGTGGTGATCACCTCGATGGGCTTGGAGCCGCGCAGGCTGCGCAGTTCCGTGGCGTTTCTCCGCCGGATCTTTCTCAGCGCGTCACGGCTCGGTTTGGTGAGCACTTTGGTGCCGCCTTGGACGTGATAGCGGCGGATGGTGAAGGATAGGAAGTCGAATCCTTCATCGACTCGACCGATCCGGGTCTTGTCCTCGTTCAGGGCGAGTCCCCGGTCTTTCAACCATTCGTCGAGCCGTGCCCGGACCGTTTCGGCCTGCTCGCGACTGTGGCATAGGACCACGAAGTCGTCCGCGTAGGTGATGACGGTCGGGCATCCGGCGATCACGCCGCCCCGGTAGTCGTATCTGACTCCGGCGGCGGCTTCCATGCCTTGCAGTGCGATGTTGAGTAGCAGCGGAGAGATCACTCCACCTTGAGGGGTTCCCTCGTCGGTGGGTGCGTACCGGCCTCGGTCGACCACTCCCGCTTTCAGCCAGGCTCGGATCTGTTCCCTGGCGGGGAACGTTCCGATCCTGTCCAGGAGGAAGTTGTGGTCGATCCGGTCGAACGCGGACGTCAGGTCGGCGTCGAGTACCCACTCGCGTTTCGCGTTCCGTGCTGCGAGTGCGCGGTGGATCATCTCGATGGCGTCGTGGCATCCACGGCCCGGACGGAACCCGTACTGCTTGGGGTCCAGCCGGGCCTCCCACTCTGGTTCCAGTGCGTTGCGGACCCGTTGTTGCTGGGCCCGGTCGGTGATCACTGGGATGCCGAGTGGGCGTTTCCCGCCTTTCTTGGGTATGTACACGCGTCGCACCGGTAGCGCGTGGTCCGCGCCGGTTCGGCGGTGCAGGAGCATCGCCAGCCCGGCGCGGTCCGGTGAGGTCAGTGCGACCTGCCGGTCCACGCCCGGGGTGTGACGTCCAGCGTTGTGCTCGCTGACCCGGCGCACGCTGACCAGCGTGTTGGCCCGGCTGCGCAGCATCAACTTCTGCAGGTTCCGAACGCGTTTGTGATCACCAGCCTGTGTTGCCGTGAAGATTCGTTGCCGTAGTCGCTGTACCTGCTTTTCCTGATCGCGCCAGTTGATGGCGTCCCAGTTGAGCTGGTCCTCTGGTCCGTTCACCACCTCGCCGCCCTCGTCGGGCGCTGCGATGTCGGCCATGACAGCCGTCGCGTTCTGCGGTATGGCGCCTAACTTGCCCATGTGGTTCCAGCGTTTCGTTGGCTGATGGTTCTTCAAGGGGCTACCCGGCTCACGTCAGCTCCCTTTCGGGCCCGCACAACGAGGTGCGGTATGCGGCCAGTTATACGGAGACGGCCAACTGCGGAGGGTGTGGCCACGCGTCTTCGCTTTCCTGTCACCTTTCGGTCGCCGCCGTTTGCTTCTTGGCCGTCCTGTTCCCGTCACAGGTGTCTGCTCTCCTTGCGGTCGGCCTACCATCAGCTGGTCTCTGCTGATGGACTGTGGCGGGGTTTCCATGTTCCGCACTGTTGAGATGCGACCGGTGTCGGGTGCCTCCATATACCCCGGGGCTGTGGTGCTCACATGGCCGACATCGAAACTTCAGCCACCACTGTCGCTTCTCAGCAACCTGCCCTGTTCTCCGTTGGTTCATCCCACCTGCCGGAGCTCTGGTTAACGAGGCTTGCAGAGGTTCACGCTGTTCACCCTCATCCGGTCTTTCCCTTGCCTGTGACCGACGGGTGGAACGTCGGTTCTTGGGCTTTCTCCCGGGCTTCACACCCCACCGTTACCGGCAGCGCATGCCAGGAGTGGGAACGAGTGTTGAGCACTCACCCGGAGCTAACCGTCGTTCATTCACGACCCTCCATTTCGGTTATCTCACTCACACAGTGCGACTTCATGTCGCACTCCGGCAAACCAGTGGCCGAGCTGCCGACCGAGATCGGGGACCGCGCGCTGCGCACCAACGTCTACGGCACCTTTTTCTGCTGCCGCCGTTCATCCGGCTGCGCACGGCCGCAGGCGGCGAGGGAAAGATCATCAACGTGACATCGGTGCACGAGGACATCCCGAATGCCGGTGGTGCCCGACTACGACTGCTCCAAGGGAGCGGTGCTCAAC
>JALZDU010000162.1 GCA_030862405.1 Actinomycetota bacterium
TCGTCGAAGTCCACGTTCCAGTTCCGCCGCAGCGCCGTCGCCAGGTCCTTCGCCTTGGGCGAGAGGTCGGCGTTGCGCGACAGCGGCAGGACGGCGGCCTTCACCGGCGCCAGCCGCGGGTCGAGCCGGAGCACCGTGCGGGTGTCGACGCCGCCCTTGGCGTTGGGCGCCTCGTCCTCGGTGTAGGCCTCCACCAGGAACGCCATCAGCGAGCGGGTCAGCCCGGCCGCCGGCTCGATGACGTACGGCGTCCACCGCTCACCGGAGGCCTGGTCGAAGTACGACAGGTCGGTGCCGGAGTGCTCGCTGTGCGTCTTCAGGTCGAAGTCGGTGCGGTTGGCGATGCCCTCCAGCTCGCCCCACTCCGAGCCCTGGAAGCCGAATTTGTACTCGATGTCGACCGTGCGGTCGGAGTAATGCGACAGCTTCTCCTTCGGGTGCTCGTAGAGCCGGAGGTTGTCGCGGTCGATACCGAGATCGACATACCACTGCAGGCGTTCGTCGATCCAGTACTGGTGCCAGGTCTCGTCGGTGCCCGGCTCGACGAAGAACTCCATCTCCATCTGCTCGAACTCGCGGGTGCGGAAGATAAAGTTGCCCGGGGTGATCTCGTTTCGGAAGCTCTTGCCGATCTGGCCGATACCGAACGGCGGCTTCTTGCGAGCCGACATCATCACATTCTGGAAATTGATGAAAATACCCTGCGCGGTCTCCGGGCGCAGGTAGTGCAGGCCCTCCTCGGTCTCCACCGGACCAAGGTGAGTCTTCAGCATCATGTTGAACTCGCGCGGCTCGGTGTACTCACCGCGGGTGCCGCAGTTGGGGCAGGGGACGTCGGACAGGTCGCCCTCCAGCACATCCTTGCCGGTGCGCTCGGCGTAGTCCTCGGCGAGTTGGTCGGCTCGAAATCGTTTGTGACAGCTCTGGCACTCAACCAGCGGGTCGTGAAAAGCTTGAACGTGGCCGGAGGCGACCCACACCTGGCGGGGCAGGATCACTGACGAGTCGAGGCCGACGACGTCTTCGCGACCGGTGACCATCGCACGCCACCACTGGCGCTTGACGTTCTCCTTGAGTTCCACACCCAGCGGGCCGTAATCCCACGCCGACCGGGTCCCGCCGTAGATCTCCCCGCTCGGGAACACGAAGCCCCGGCGCTTGCACAGGCTGACGACGGTCTCGATGCGATCCGCGGACACTGGGAAACTCCTGATGAGGTAGTCAGTATGAGGAGATCGCTGCAACCCTAGCGAGCGCTGGAGCCGAACCCGCGCTCGGCGTCATACGCAAGCAGGCTCCCGTGGTCGGTCACTGCACCACCCTGGCCGGCGGCCAACACCTCATAGCTGCCGGGCTCACCGGTCAGCGCCTCGGACAGCAGCGGCACCACGTGCTCGCGAACGTCGAACGGAGACAGCGCGCGCCGGTAGGCAGCCACCGACTCGAACTGCACGGCCAGCACCCACCGCGTGACGTCGTCCGGAGATCGACCCAGCTGACCCCCCAGGCAGCCCCGCTGCGTGGTCAGCAGGCTCAGCGCCCGGCGCGCCCGGACCAGAAAAGCCTCGGCACTGGCAGCGTCGATGATGAAGCGGCAGATCAGGATCACGGGAATCCTCAGGCAGCGGTGGCAGGATGGCGGTAGCCGCAAACAAACACATGACGCCGCAACGGTCAAACATCAGGGGCGCATACGATGGACCCTCGATCGAGGGAAGAGGATGGCATGCTCAGCGTGACCGCAGAGGCAATACCGGACCCGACGGTCGTCGATGAACATTCACCCGGCCGGCCACCCCCCGGTCCGGCGGCGACCCGTCCACGGGAGACCCTGGTGGCGGCCGGTGAGTTGCTCCGGGCACTTGCGGCGCCGGTGCGGATCGCCATCGTGCTGCAGCTTCGGGACAGCGAGCGCTGTGTACACGAGCTGGTCGACGCGTTAGGCGTCACCCAGCCATTGATCAGCCAGCATCTGCGGGTCCTCAAGTCCGCCGGGGTGGTGCGCGGTGAGCGGCACGGCCGGGAGGTGGTGTACCAGCTGGTCGATGAACACCTGTCGCACATCGTCGTGGACGCGGTGGCCCACGTGGAGGAGGAGTGAGCACTCCGCGCCCGGCCGCGTCAGTGTCCAAGCTGCGCTCCACCCGGCAGCGCACCGCGGTGGCCAGGCTGCTCGACGACACCGACGACTTCCGGTCCGCCCAGGAGATCCACGAAAAGCTGCGACGCAGCGGCGAGGGCATCGGCTTGACCACCGTGTACCGCACGCTGCAGACGCTTGCCGACGCCGGCGAGATCGATGTGCTGCGCACGTCCACCGGTGAGGCCGTATACCGGCGTTGCTCGGCGCACCACCATCACCATCTGGTGTGCCGGGACTGTGGGCGCACCGTGGAAGTTGAGGAGCCCACGGTGGAGCTGTGGGCCGAGAAGGTCGCCAGTGAGCACGGATTCATCAACATCGGCCACACCGTAGAGATCTCCGGCACCTGCCCCGACTGCGCCCGCTGAACCGCGTTCTGGAGCCAGACTGCGGTTAGAACTCGTAGGGCTCTGAGGGGGCGGGGACCGGGTGTAGGTCCGAAACGGTGAAGGTGGGGGCGAAACCGCTGCCGGACTTCGCTGATCCGGGCACCAGCTGGCCGCGTACCTCGAACCAGCCGTCCTGCGGCAGGGCCGCCAGCCCGCTGCGACCTTCGAGACGGACCTTCATCGGTGTTGCGTCGGCTGCGCAGCAGGCCATCACCAGCCGGGCGAGATAGGTGACGTCCTGGTCACCGTGCACCACGAAACCGAGCAGCCGTACCTGCCGACCGTTGAGGCTGCCCGCGTCGTCCCACACCGCCCGGGTGACGAAATCACTCATCCGCAGTGCGGGAGCCGGCCCGGCGGGCAGTGGCGGGAAGTTGGCGGCAGACCGTTGCGGGGCGGCCGACGCTGACCGGGACACGGCGTCGGCACCAAGCGCCGGTGGCGCAACCAGGAAGATCGCCAGTACGGGCAGTAACAACAACCAGGGGCTGCGCCCGGCATGATCAGGATGATCGTCATGGTCGGTGTGGTCTCGGGTGGCGCGAACGTCCCGCACGATGGCGATCAGGCCGAGCGCGAGGATCACCACCCCCGCCGACACCAGGAAGGGAAACAGCGAGGGTTTGACGTAGTGCAGGTAGCTGCCATTCCAGGCGATCTTCAGCAGGGCTCCACCCAGCAGCACCAGCAGGACGTTCTGGGTTTCCCGTCTCACCGCACACCCCCGAGCACCAGCACTCCGGTGAGCACCGCACAGCCAATAGCCACCACGAACGTCACCGGCGCGAAGCGGCTGGCGAATCCGCTCCCGAACGCTCCGGTCTGCAGCGCTACCAGCTTGACGTCCACCGCCGGCCCCACCACGAGGAACACCAGCCGGGGCAGCAGCGGCAACGCCGACAGCGACGCAGCGACGAACGCGTCAGCCTCGCTGCACAGCGCGAGTACCACTGCGAGCAGCGCCATCACCACGATCCCGAGCAGCATTTGACCGGCCAGCGAGGCCATCCAGGACGGTGGTACCAGGACGTTCAAGGCGGCCGCGGTGAGCCCGCCGAGCACGAGGAACCCTCCTGAGGAGACCAGGTCATGCCGGGCGGTGTCGGTGAACACCACGAAGGCGCTGCGAGCCGGGTCTCGGTGGGGTCGACGCAGCGCCCGCTGCGCGATCCACTCCAGGCGCCCGAAGCGCGCCCATAGCCAGCCCATCACCAGCGCAGTGGCCATCGAACCGAGGAAGCGGGCCAGCACCATCCGGGGCTCCCCTGGGAAGGCGACCGCGGTGGACACCAGCACCACCGGGTTCACCGCCGGTGCGGCCAGCAGGAACGTCAGCGCCGCGGCGGGCGGCACCCCTTGCTGCATGAGCCGCCGGGACACCGGTACCGATGCGCACTCGCATCCCGGTAACGCCATCCCAGCCACCCCAGCGACGGGCACCGCGGCCGCCGTCGATCGCGGCAGCATCCGGCGTAACGCAGCCGGCGGCACGAACGTCGCGATCAACCCGCTCACGAGTACCCCGAGCACCAGGAACGGCATCGCTTGCACGCACACCGCCACGAACACCGTGGCGCCGGTGCGCAGCGCTGCGATGTCGAGTAACCGGATCAGCGGTCCCTGGGCCAGCAGCGCCAGCACCAGGACCGCGCAGAGCACCTCCATTGAGGTGATCCGGCGCCACGGTGGGGTTCGAGAGCCCGGAGCGGTAGCAGCCCGGTGTGCGGCGGGTGGCGCCGCCATCAGCCGGCCAGCAACTCGCTACGCACCTGTGAGGCCGTGGACACCACCAGCATGAGCAGCGTGCCCAGCGGCACGGTGCCCAGGCCAGCAGCAGGGAAGGTGTACCGCAGCATGACGTCGGCACCGCGCTCGCCGCGGACCAATCCAAGAGTGCCGAACAGGCCCTGCCCAGCTCGGGTGGCGACCCGCTCGGCCAGCTGACCGTCATCGCTGACGTCCCAGGCCACCACGCAGGTCAGGCTCAGGACGAGCAATCCCTCCGTGAGTTCCACCGCCTGCACCGCGCAGGGCACATCGGAATGCTGAAAGCTCAGCGCACCATCGTCGTCCACCTTGACGTCCTGGTATCTCTCCAATGCCGTCCGGGCGACATCGAGCAGCTCACGAGTGCAGCCAAGGCTCGTCACTGCCTTGTCGGTGCTCACCGGATCCTCCTCAGGTCTGGGTATCGAGCGGCACGGTCGCGGTAGCGGTGCCAAATCGGCGGTCACGGGCGGCGTAGGTTTCGCAGGCCTGCCAGAGATGCCTGCGGTCCAGGTCTGGGAACAGGACATCCTGGAACACCAGCTCCGCGTAGGCAGACTGCCAAATCAGGAAGTTGGAGATGCGCTGCTCGCCGGAGGGCCGCAGGAACAGGTCGACGTCGGGCATGTCTGGCTCGTCGAGGTGGCGGGCCAGCATCTGCTCGTCGACGAGCTCAGGGTCGAGCTCACCGCGGGCCACCCGGCGAGCCACCTCACGCGCCGCGTCCGCGATTTCCGCACGACCGCCGTAATTGACGCACATGGTCAGTGTCATGACGTCGTTGCCAGCGGTCAGCTCCTCGGCGACCTCAAGCTCACGGATCACGCTGCGCCACAACCGCGGACGGCGACCCGCCCAGCGCACCCGTACCCCCATCTCGTGCATCTGATCGCGGCGGCGGCGAACGACGTCACGGTTGAACCCCATCAGGAAGCGCACCTCCTCAGGACTACGCCGCCAGTTTTCGGTGGAGAAGGCATAGGCCGACAGCCAGGTCACACCCAGCTCGATGCAGCCGCACACCACGTCCAGCAAGACGGCCTCGCCACGGCGATGCCCCTCGGTGCGAGACAACCCGCGCTGCTGGGCCCACCGCCCATTGCCGTCCATCACCAGCGCGACATGCCGGGGCACCCGATTAACAGGTAGCAGGGGTGGCCGGGCACCCGAGGGATGCGGATCAGGCGCTCGAACCACCGCCCCATCCTGCCGTCATCGCATTCAGCAGGCTCAGCGGGGTTATTGACCGCCCGATAACCCCGCTGAGCCTGCTGAATGTGGAGAAGCCGGGGTTGCTCGCTCCACCAGGGGTAGCGAGCGAAGTTGGCGTTCCAGGTGCCACTGGAGGTGGGCGGCGACCAGGCCGCTGCCCTCACGGCAGACCGCGGCCGGCACAGCGTCGGCCACCTGCCAGTCTCCGCGCACGAGGGCGTCGAGCAACTCTAGGGTCTGCGCCGACGGGGTAGCCGCGCCGGCCGGCCGGCATCCTGGGCAGACCACGCCTCCCGCGGGCACGCTGAACGCCCGGTGCGGACCCGGTGCCCCGCAGCGGGCACATTCGGTCAGCGCGGGAGCCCAACCGGCAGCTGTCATCGCGCGCAACAAGAAAGCATCGAGCACCAGCAGGGGTTGCCGCTGCCCGTCGATCAGCGCCCGTAGCGCACCTACAACCAGCAGGTACAGCCGCAGTACCGGCTCCCCCTCGGCGCCGGCCAGTCGCTCGGCAGTCTCCAGTACTGCGCATCCGGTGGTGTAACGGCCGTAGTCGCCGACCAGCCGGGAACCGAAACCATCGACCGTCTCTACCTGGGTGACGATGTCCAGTGTCCGCCCGCGGTAGAACTGCACATCGACGTGGCCGAACGGCTCCAGCCGCGCACCGAACTTCGATGAGGTTCGCCGAACACCCTTGGCTACCGCGCGCACCCGCCCGTGCCGGCGGGTCAGCAGCGTGACGATGCGGTCGGCCTCGCCCAGCTTCTGTACCCGCAGCACCACCCCGGTGTCGCGGTACAGCTTCACCTGCTCATCGTCGCACCACCATGCCGCTGCGGGACGCGGCGCGCGGACAGCGACAAGCATCCATATCGTGGATGACGGCGGGGCTTAGAAACCGAGCCGACGTAGTTGTCTGGGGTTGCGTTGCCAGTCCTTGGCGACCTTCACTCGCAAATCCAGGTACACCGAGATGCCCAGCAACGCCTCGATCTGCCGGCGAGCGCGGCTGCCAACCTCCTTGAGCCGCTGGCCACCCCGCCCGATCACGATCGCCTTCTGGCTGTCCCGCTCGACGTAGAGGTTCACGTAGACGTCAAGCAGGTCCGCCCGCCCCTCCCGTGGGCTCATCTCCTCCACCAAGACGGCCAGCGAGTGCGGTAGCTCCTCGCGCACCCCTTCCAGGGCCGCCTCCCGCACCAGCTCAGCCACCAAGGTCTGCTCCGGTTCGTCGGTGAGCTCCCCGCCCGGGTACAGCGGCGGGGACTCCGGCATCCGGGCCAGTAACAGGTCGGCGAGCAACCCCACCTGGAAGCCGTCGACCGCGGACACCGGCACCAGCTCGGCGAACTCGTCGAAGCCGGCCGACCGGGCCAGGTCGGCCAACCCCGCGAGCTGTTCGGCGACCCGCTGCGGGCTCACCAGATCGGTCTTGGTGACGATGCCGAACACCGGGGTGCGCCGAGCCAGCGCAGCCAATTCACTGGCAATGAACCGGTCTCCAGGTCCGATCACGGCATCCGCGGGCACGCAGAACCCGATCACGTCCACCTCTGACCACGTCGCGCGCACCAGGCTGTTGAGCCGTTGACCGAGCAGGGTGCGTGGTCGGTGCAGGCCTGGTGTGTCCACCAGGATGAGCTGCCCATCGGGCTGGTGCACGATCCCCCGAATGGTGTGGCGGGTGGTCTGCGGCCGGCTGGAGGTGATCGCCACCTTGTGGCCCACCAACGAGTTCGTCAACGTCGACTTGCCGACGTTGGGTCGGCCGACCAGGCAGGCGAAACCGGCCCGGAACGGTGTACGGGCAGCCGTTCCTGCCATGTCCCCAGTCATGTCTCCTGTCATGTCTCCAGGCATGTTCTGGACCACCTCTAACCCACCGCACGCAGCACGTCGGTGAGCGCTCCGCGCCGGTCGGCCAGCAGCACCGCGGCTCGCGGGCCGAGCTCGCGGACCGCGGCCAGCGACGCGGGATCCACCGACCCCGAGCCGGACACCACCGCGGCCGCCTCCAGGCCGGTCGCGCCGCTGGCCACTGCCGCAGCGACCGCCACCTGCAGCGCAGTGAGCGCCAACGAAGGCAGCGAGACCGTGCACCCGGTGTAGGTCCGCCCTTCTGTGTCGCGCACGGCAGCACCCTCGTCTGCCCCGGTGCGGGCCAGCGTCGAGCGCGCCAGGGTCACGATCTTGGCGTCTTCCGGGTCGAGGCCCGCGGTGTCAGGCACGCGTATCGCTCGCTTCCTGCGGCGGGTCAGCCGCGACGGGGTGGAGCCGGGATTGCTCGGCCTGTTGGTGCTCGCTCAGGGTTGGGGAATCTGGCTTCGAATGGACCCGAGAGACGATGACGGTGGTGATGCGCAGGCGCCCGCGGCGGTCGTTACCGCCCTCGGCCCGCAGCCGAAGGCCCGCCACCTCGGCTTCGGTACCGGGCACCGGCACCCGGCCCAACCGCTGCGCGAGCAGCCCACCGACGGTTTCCACGTCGGTGTCCTCCAAATCAACCGCAAACAGCTCACCCAGATCGATCACCGGCAGCCGGCTGATCACCCGCACCGTACCGTCATCGAGGTGCTCGACCGGCGGCAGCTGCTCGGTGTCGGATTCGTCGGTGATCTCGCCGACGATCTCCTCGAGGATGTCCTCAATGGTCAACAAGCCGGCGGTGCCGCCGTACTCGTCGACGACGATGGCCATGTGGTTGTGCGAGATCTGCATCTCCTTGAGCAGCCCGGTGAGCAGCTTGGAGTCGGGCACGAACGTCGCGGGCCGCATCACCTCACTGACGGTTCCACCATCGGGGCCGCCTCGTTGCTCGGCGCCCTGGACCCCCTCCACGGTCCGCGCCACCAAATCCTTGATGTGCGCGACTCCGACGATGTCATCGACGCTGTCCCCGATCACCGGGATCCGGGAAAATCCCGAGCGCAGGGCCAGCGCCACGGCCTGGCGCACCGACTTGTCCTGCTCGATCCAGACGATCTCGGTCCGTGGCACCATCACCTCGCGGGCCACCGTGTCGCCGAGCTCGAACACGGAGTGAATCATTTCGGCTTCACCGGCCTCGACCACGCCGCGCTCCCCCGCCATGTCCACCACCTCGCGGAGTTCCACTTCGGAGCTGAACGGCCCTTCCGGGAAGGCCCGACCGGGCGTGATCGCATTACCGACCAGGATGAGCAGTCGCGACAGCGGACCCAGGATCCGTCCCAGCGCCCGGACCGATCCGGCCACCGCCAGACCGACGCGGTAAGGGTGTTGGCGGCCGATGGTTCGCGGGCCCACCCCGACGACCACATAGGTGACCACGACCATCGCCAGCCCGGCCGCCAGGACCGCCAGCCAGGTGGGCTGCAACGCCCGCACCGCCGCCACGGTGACCAGCACCGTGGCAGTCAGTTCGCAACTGAGCCGCAGCAGCAGTAGTAGGTTGATGTGCCGGGGCCGATCGGCAACGACCAGCGCCAGCTGAGCAGCGCCAAACCGGCCGGAGCGCACCAGCGCGTCGACCCGCGCCCGAGACACCGTGCCCAGCGCGGCATCCGCCGCGGCGAAGGCCCCGGCGGCTACCACCAGGGCGGCGGCTAGCACCAGTAGCGGAAGGGACGACGTCAGCACGTCGGTGCCCGCAGGTTATCCAGGAGGGCCGGACTCCTCCGGCCCATCCAGACCCACCGCTCCCAGCAGGCGGGTGTCCGCCTCCCGCTGGGCCGACCGGCGACGGCTGGCCCGTGCGGCGCGTCGAAACTCGCCGAGAATCCGGTCTTGCAAAGCGAACATCTCGCGTTCCTCGGCTGGCTCGGCGTGGTCGTAACCCAGTAGGTGCAACACACCGTGCACGGTGAGCAGATGCAGTTCGTCGAGAACCGAGTGACCCGCTGCGGCGGCCTGCTCGGTCGCGACTTCCGGGCACAGCACGATGTCGCCGAGCAACGTTGGTGCGCCGACCGGGCTGTCCGGCCGTCCGCCTCCCAGCAGCCCACCATCACCGGCTTCATCCATTGGGAAGGCCATCACGTCGGTGGGTCCCGGCTGGTCCATCCAGCGCTGGTGCAGATCGGCCATCACCCCGGTGCCAACCAGCAGCATCGACAGCTCGGCCAATGGGCTGACACCCAACCGATCCATCGCGAAACGGGCTGCCGCCGCCAGCGATGCCTCGTGGACGGCGGTGCCCGACTCGTTGGCGATCTCGATGCCCACCGGCGGGTCACCGCCTCCGGCGGCGGTCGCTGCGGTTGGGCACCGGGCGTGCCCCGGTGCTCTCCTGGACGGCATCCCACCGCGCATAGGCATCCACGATGTCGGTGACCAGCCGGTGACGGACCACATCGACGCTGGATAACTGCGCGAAGTGCACGTCTTCCACCCCGTCGAGGATGTGCTGCACGATCCGCAGCCCGGACACCTGACCGCCCGGCAGGTCCACCTGTGTGACGTCACCGGTGACCACGACCTTGGAGCCGAAGCCGAGCCGGGTGAGGAACATCTTCATCTGTTCCGGCGTGGTGTTCTGCGCCTCGTCGAGGATGATGAACGCATCGTTGAGGGTGCGGCCACGCATGTAGGCCAGCGGGGCGACCTCGATCGTGCCGGCGGCCATCAACTTGGGGATTGACTCCGGGTCGAGCATGTCGTGCAGAGCATCGTACAGCGGCCGAAGATACGGGTCGATCTTCTCGTAGAGCGTGCCGGGCAGGAAGCCCAACCGCTCCCCCGCCTCGACCGCCGGCCGGGTGAGGATGATCCGGTTGACCTGCTTGGCCTGCAGCGCCTGCACCGCCTTGGCCATCGCGAGGTAGGTCTTGCCGGTACCGGCGGGCCCGATGCCGAACACGATGGTGTAGCGATCGATGGCGTCGACGTAACGCTTCTGGTTCAGCGTCTTGGGCCGGATCGTGCGACCGCGCCGGGACAGGATGTCCAGGCTGAGCACCTCAGCGGGCTCCGCCTCGCCCTGCTCGAGCATGACCAGGGTGCGGCGAACCGCGTCCGGCGCGAGTTGCTGGCCGCGGGAGGCGAGGATGAGCAGCTCGCCGAAAGCTCGCTCGGCGAAGGCGACGTCGGCTGCGGCACCGGAGAGGGTGGCCTCGTTACCCCGTACGTGCACGTCGGCAGCGAGTAGATCCTCGATCACCCGCAGGTTCTCGTCCCGGGATCCCAGCAACGACAGCACGGCGGCATTCGGAATCACGATCTTGGACTGAACCGGTTCAGGTTGGGTGGTCGCCGAACCGGACGGGGAGGTGCCCTCCACTGGGGTAGGGGTCACGTGTGCGTGGGTCCTGCTTTCTGCGCGCTCGCGCATCGGGGCGATCCGGTAAGAATGATGCTAGCCGCACAGCGGGGGCCGCGGGGCTACAGGCCGCCGGACCGTGCACGGAAACCGTGAGCGGGTTCGCGGTTTGTGCGGACCGCAGAAGGGGGTCTTGCGGCACGCGATGGGGGTGGCCGCGCCGCAGCGGAAACTGGGGGCCATCCCGCTGCGG
>JALZDU010000108.1 GCA_030862405.1 Actinomycetota bacterium
AGCGGAAACCGGCGAAGCCAGACCTCGGTGCGGACACTCGGGCAGGACGAGGACGCATCAGTCCAGCCTGCCCGCTCGCGATGATCCGCCGACGCAACAGTGCCCCGAAGAAACAGTAAACCTAAGGATCCTGGCTGCCTTCGACGAGCTGACCCTGGCGATTTGACCAACCGGGATCGACGATCTCGCCTGCCCCAGCTTCGCAGAACGCAACAGACCCATGTGTGGCCGCCCGCGAGAAGACGGCCGGATGCGCCACGTCTGCAACAAACTGCCCGGCAACAGCCACTGTGGGAAAAGCTACGTCCTTGCTGCGCCAGCAGATGAGTGCGTGACCGCCATGGTGAGGTGGCGCGGGACTCGTTGGACTTCGTTGATGCGCTCCGAGCGAAGGATCAGAACAAGTGCGATGACGCCGTGCTCCGACAGATGACTACTGATCAACGAAAGCTGGAGGAGCTTGCTGAGGACTACGCCACGGATATGATCACTCGTAGGGCCTGGATGCGGGCGCGAGAAGTGCTGGAAGTCCGATTGGAGACCGCGCGAAAGCGTCTGAGTACCGACAGTCGGATTTCGGCGTTGGATGGTCTTAGGGGCGATTCTGTGGCCTTTTGGCGAGATCTGGAAGGGGCTATCCCTTCCCGTCGGCGAGCCGTGATCTCGGCGGTACTTGATCGAATTATCGTTCATCCGGCGGTATCCGGACGCAACACGTTCGATCCAAAGCGATTCGAACCGATCTGGCGTGCATAGTGGTGAGCGGGTGGAACCGTACGGAGGGTACGGGTTATTTCTTTCGCTGGTGAGAAGGGGTGACCGCCTGGGAGGCCGTCTAACAAGATCAACGGACTCCCCGGTGTGGTCCTCTTGCCCGTTCCGTCGGTCACATGCTTAACCTGGTCGGCATGATGACGCTGCTGACCGAAGGCGATCTTGATCGCGGCCGAGCGCCGGATCTCACGAGCCGCACTGGCGGTGCGGCATCGTGGACCGGGCGACAGGCGCCGTATGTACGAGGCGCCCCCACGGACACGATCAGGAGCACCAGGGCTGGACAGCGGTGCAGGGCGCCCGCAGATCCAAGAAGCTCGTTAACTGGACCGGGGGGAGCGAGCGGGCCATGGTTGTTGACGGCTACGCCTGGACGCGTGTGCCGGGCACCGATGTTGAGGTGCGGGTGTTGGCAGATCGCCCAGTCGCGTTGCGGTGGCGGCGCCGGACTGATTCGAGCCTTAGCTACCGGGGTACTCGATCTCCGTAGGTTGAGGAAGAAGGGGTAGATAGCCATGGGTACCGGCGACAAGATCAAGGGCAAGGTGAAAGAGGCGGTCGGGAGCGTCACTGGCAGCGATCACCTCCGTAAGGAGGGCCAGGCGGAGCAGCGCAAGGGACTCCACGAGCAGAAGGCAGCCGAGGCACGCGCGGTGGCCGAGAAGCATGAGCGCGAGGCTGAGTTTCTCGAGGACGAGAAGCGGGCACGGCAGGTCGTCCGACGTGACATGCGGGATGAGCCCCCCGTGGTGTGACTAGTGCGGGGCCTGCTCGTCCCTCTCGCGATCGTGCCCTGTTGCCTGGGGAGCTTTACGCTACTGATCTAACTCTCTGAGTCGGCGCTGCAGCTGAAGATCCACGCAGGGGCTTGGGTGCGCTTTGGTCCCCGGCTTACGCTCAGTGCTGACCGACGATCGGATACCACGGTACGCGGGAACAGAAGGGGACTGTTGTGTTTGGGAAGTGCGCTGCTGAGCTTGTTGCGGCGTTGATACTTTTGGTCGCTACATCGTGGAGCGGTGCTGCTCCTGCCTCACTAACCAATGAGGAGCTTAAAGGCGGCGTTACGGTCGCGTCGTACGACCCTACCGATGGTGATAACACAGGACCCGGGCGAGGAGATGGCAGGGGAACGACCGGTCCCGGACGGGGTGATTGGCCTGGTACGGGTCCCCCAAAGGACATACCTGACATTCCTCCTGTTGCCGGCGGAGGGGATGGTCCAGAGTAACTGTGTAGTGCCACCTGGATCGTAGGGCTAAAGCTCGACGGCACCTCTACGCGGGTCTGTTGCGTTCTGCGAAGCTGGGGCAGGCGAGATCGTCGATCCCGGTTGGTCAAATCGCCAGGGTCAGCTCGTCGAAGGCAGCCAGGATCCTTAGGTTTACTGTTTCTTCGGTGCCGAGTTCGTAGTGGCCGCGGCGGAGGTTCTGGATGAATGCGTGCCCGGTGCTGATCACTTGTGCGCAGCGGAGTTGCTTGAGGCCGCGCATGGGTCCTAGCCGTGACTTCACTCGGCCGTGGTCGGATTCGATCCGGTTGTTGGCGTAGGGCTCGGTGTGGTGCGGCCCCTGGAGCGATCTCCTCGAGGACGGGCGGGTAGGCCGCTGCCTTGTCGGTGATGACCTCGGTCGGGGACGGCCCGTGCTTGAGTGCGCGGGTGAAGAATTGGCGGGTGGCCGCCATGTATCACTTCTGAGAGACCAGCACGTCGATGACCTGTCCGAACTGGTCGATCGCCCGATACACGTAGCGCCATTGCCCGGCGACCTTGACGTAGGTCTCGTCGGTGAACCAGCGATCTCCCGGGACGTGTCGGCATGGCCGGGCGGCGTCGATAAGCAGGGGCGTGAACCGCTGCACCCAGCGATAGACGGTCACGTGATCTACCTCGACACCGCGTTCGGCGAGCAGCTCTTCCACATCTCGGTAAGAGAGCACATAGCGCAGGTACCAACGCACCGCCACCATGATCACCTCCGGCGGGAACCGGAACCCCGTGAACCCGGACTGCGCGGACGTACTCGACCGGGGCGACGATGCATCCGCCCACCCTGCCCGAGCACGTCATCCGTCAACGCAACAGACCGTCGGTGCTCACCTCAGTCGGGCAGGTGCCGTGCGCGAGGGCGCGGGTGAAGAACTGGCGGGTGGCCGCCAGGTCCCGCTTCTGGGACACCAGGACGTCGATGACCTGCCCGCACTGGTCG
>JALZDU010000113.1 GCA_030862405.1 Actinomycetota bacterium
CTTTGAACCTCGACGCGTTACGGGCGGCACTGAACGCTCTGGTCAACCGGCACGAGTCATTGCGGACGACGTTCGACACCGTGGACGGACACGGAATCCAGGTGGTCGCCGCGTGTGGTGACATACCGCTGCGCATGGTCGACCTATCCACCGTCGACTCAGCTCAGCGCGACGCTGCGGCAGAGCAGGCGCTAACCGAAGAATTAAGCCGTCCTTTCGACCTGCGGTGCGGCCCGTTGACCAGAACGGTGCTGGTACGCCTTGCCGAAAATGACCACGTGCTGATGCTCAGCCAGCATCACATCATCACCGACGGTTGGTCGGTCGCGGTATTGGTCGACGAGCTCGCCGAGCTGTACTCCGCCGCGGTACGGCAGGTACCGGCCAGCTTGCCGCAGCTACCGATCCAGTATCCGGACTTCGCCGTGTGGCAACGCGCACGGCTGTCCGGTGCGTGCCTAGCGGAGCACCTCGACTACTGGAAGCACAAGCTCGCCGGCATCTCCGTGCTCGAGCTGCCGACCGACCGGCCCCGGCGAGCTTTGCGTACTACTTCAGGCGCGGTGCACCGCCGGGATGTGCCAGCCGACCTGGTCTCAGCTTTGACCAGGGTGGGACACGAGCAAGGTGCCACGCTGTTCATGACCTTGGTCGCCGCGGTACAGCTATTGCTGTCCCGGTACACCCACCAGCAGGACATCGCGATCGGTACCGCCACTTCCGGCCGCAACCGCAGCGAGCTGGAAAATCTCGTCGGCTTCTTCGTCAACACCATCGTTCTGCGCTCACAGGTGGACAGTGCGCGGACGTTCAGCGAGTTCCTCGCCGAGGTCCGAGAGATGGTGCTGGAGGCGTTCACCCACGACGAGGTTCCGTTCGATCGGCTGGTCGAGGAACTCCAACCGCAACGCGATCCCAGCCGTACTCCGCTGGTGCAGGCCATGGTCGTCCTGCAGAACGCGATCGTGCAGCCGCGGAAGATCGACACGCTGCAGATCACCGAGTATGACCTGCCTCGGACGTCGGCGCGATTTGACCTCGTCGTGGAGTTCATACCTCGGGGCGACTCACTAAACCTGGCGATCGAATACAACATCGACCTGTTCGACACCCGCACGATCGAGCAGATGGCCGGGCATTTACAGACGTTGCTCGCCGGGATTTCCGCCGATTCGGACCGACCGCTGGCTGATCTTGGCCTGTTGAGCACAGCTGAACGCCACCGGTTGCTGGTGGAGTGGAACGACACCGAGCAGGTGGTCCCGTCCGTGGCCTTGCCGGAGCTGTTCGAGGCTCAGGTGGCGCGAACGCCCAACTCGGTCGCGGTGATGTGTGAGGGTGCTGGCCTGTCCTACCAGGAGTTAAACGAGCGGGCAAATCGATTGGCGCGTCTGCTGATCCAGCGAGGCGCAGGTCCGGAACGGTTCGTGGCGTTGGCGCTACCGCGTTCAACGGATTTGATCGTGGCGTTGCTGGCGGTGCTCAAGGCGGGTGCGGCGTACCTGCCGGTGGATCCGCGCTATCCGGCTGAGCGCATCTCGTTCATCCTCGAAGACGCCACACCGACGCTGTTGCTGACGACGAGTCAAGTCGCTGCCGGTATCCCGGCAGCAGTGGGCGTGGCGCGGGTGATTCTGGATCAGGCCGAGACTGCAGAGGCATTGGCTGGCTATCCGGGCACCAACGTGACGAACGCCGATCGGATATGCCCACTGTCGACGTCGCATCCCGCCTACGCGATCTATACCTCTGGCTCAACCGGACGGCCGAAGGGCGTTGTCGTCGCACACGAGAGCGTGGTTGATCTCGCGGTCTGGGCGGACTCGGACTTCGGTTCCGCAGGACTGTCCCGGGTGGTGGCCTCGAGTTCGCTGAGCTTCGACGTCTCGGTATTCGAGATCTTTTGCCCGCTGATGGTTGGCGGCACCATCGAGGTGGTGCGGGACGTGCTCGCACTCGCCGACGGAAAGAACGAGCAGCGCACGGCTAGCCTGGTCAGCGCGGTGCCATCGGCGTTCTCCCAGGTCCTCGCTCAGGGCACGATGACGGTCACCCCGGATACCGTTGTGCTGGCCGGTGAAGGCCTGTCGGCAAGGGTGCTACGGGAGATCCAGGATGCGTTGCCGGAAAGCCGGATCGCAAATATTTACGGCCCTACCGAAGCCACGGTGTACGCCACCGCGTGGTGCTCCGACGGGCAGGACCCCGAGCAGGCGCCGCCGATTGGCCGACCGATCACTAACGCCCGGGCTTACGTGCTCGACGCCGAGCTGCGCCCGGTACCACCCGGTGTATTAGGAGAGCTGTACATCGGTGGTCGTGGGCTGGCCAGGGGTTACCTCTACCGCCCTGGACTCACCGCGGAGCGATTCGTCGCCGACCCCTTCGGAAAACCGGGTTCGCGGATGTACCGCACCGGTGACGTCGTGCGGCGCAACACTGACGGCGAGCTGGAGTACCAGGGCCGGACGGATCACCAGGTGAAGATCCGGGGATTTCGGATCGAACTGGGCGAGGTCGAAGCCGCCGTGCTACGCCACGATGACGTGGCCGAGGCGGTGGCTGTTGTCCGGGAGGAGGACTCCGGCCACAAACGCCTGGTGGCCTACCTGGTGCCGGCCCCCGGTGCAGCGGCGAGCCCGGCTGGGGTGCGCGGGCTCGTTGAGCAGGTACTGCCAGACCACATGGTCCCGTCGACCTTCGTCGTGCTCGACCAGCTGCCGCTGAATCCCAACGGGAAGTTGGACCGCGGTGCCTTGCCTGCACCAGATTGGGGCGCGGCCTTGGGAGTCCACCATGTGGCTCCCCGTACCGATACCGAGTGCGCGCTGGCGAAAATCTGGGCCGAGGTGCTCGGCGTAGAGCAGGTCGGCGTCGAGGATAACTTCTTTGAACTCGGTGGCGACTCCATCCTCAGCATCCAAGTGGTATCCCTTGCCCGTCAGGCTGGATTGAGCCTGACGTCAAGAGATGTCTTCCTATACCAGACCATCGCGTCGCTGGCTCCGAACATCTCCGACATCGTCACCGGCGCCGCCGAGCAGGGCCCGGTGACTGGCGCCACGCCGCTTACTCCAATCCAGCAATGGCTTTTCGAGACCCAGACGGCGCAACCGGAGCACTTCAACCAGTCGATGGTGATTGAACTTGTCGATGGGGTTGACGTCTCGGCACTGCGCGCCGCGCTAGCAGCATTGTTGGAGCACCACGATGCGTTGCGGATGCGGTTTGAGCGGGTCGAGGGTCGGTGGAAGCAGTACAACTCGCCGGTTGAGCCCATTGACGTCCTTCAGTGCCGTGATCTGTCTGATTTGCACGTCGATCGGCAAAGATCGGTGATGGAGGAGATCGCGGCCCAGGTGCAGGCGAGCTTTGACCTTGGACATGGCCCGCTGCTGAAGGCTGTACTATTTGATCTTGACGTTACGCGGCGACCCCTGCTGTTCGTGGCGATGCACCACTTGGTGGTCGATGGGGTGTCGTGGCGGATCCTGCTAGAAGATCTCAACACCACATACCTGCAATTGACGGCTGGCGAGACCGTCAGGTTGCAATCCAAGACCACGTCATTCCGGGAATGGGCTCGTCGGCTGACCGAGCATGCTACGAGCGGTGGTTTCGATGACGAGCTTGACTACTGGACCGGCGTTACCCGGGACTGCGACGGCACGGTCCCGGTCGCCGCTTGCGCGGCCAACAAGGTTGCCTCGACGCGTTCGTTGACCGTCCGGCTCAACGAGGACGACACCAGAGCTCTGCTGCAGGACGTGCCCGGGGTCTACCGCACGCACGTCAACGACGTCCTGCTCAGCGCGCTGGGTCACACCCTGTCCCGGTGGACAGGGCGCGACCACGTGCTGGTTGACCTCGAGGGCCATGGCCGGGAGGAGCTGTTCTCAGACGTTGAGCTTTCGCGCACTGTGGGCTGGTTCACCTCGATTTTCCCGGTCCAACTGGGCATGGCAGGTGACCACGACTGGGGTGGTGTCCTCAAGACCGTCAAGGAGCAGCTGCGCGCAATGCCGCGCCGGGGTATCGGCTACGGCGCGCTGCGCTACCTGACCAACACCGGCACGCTGATCGACGACACGACACCGGATGTCAGCTTCAACTACCTCGGTCAGTTCGACCTGCCTGCCTGCGGGGATGGTCTGTACCACGCGATGCGCGGCGAGTTGGAGTTGGACGTCAGCTCGGCGGGTGACCGAACGCACGTCCTCGATGTCGTCGGCAAGATCAACCGTAACTGCCTGGAGTTGAGCTGGTTCTACTCAAAGGACCTGCACCATGAGAGCACCGTCAGCGCTTTGGCGGACCAGATGCTCGCGGCGCTGCACCAGATCATTCGGCACTGCGCTGAGCCGGATGCAGGTGGCCGCACGCCATCGGACTTCCCGCTGGCCCAGCTCGACCAGGCAGGTGTGGATCACCTCGTGGGCGACGGGCAGTCTGTAGAGGACATCTATCCGCTGACGCCTACCCAGGCCGGCATGGTCTTTCACCGCCTTTCGCAGGGGGACCAGGGTGTCTACTTCCAACAATTGACGTTCATTCTGGATGGCGTTCCCGATTCTCAGCTGCTCGCTCGTGCCTGGCAGCACGTGGTTGACCGGACACCAATCCTGCGTAGCTACGTGGTCTGGGAAGGGGTAGCCGAGTGGCTGCAGGTGGTGCAGCGAGACGTGACTGTTCCGGTCAGCTACCAGGACTGGAGGCATCTGTCGGACATCCAACGGCAAGAAGAATTGGCTCGATTGCTCGTCCGTGACCGAACAGAGGGTTTGAACCTGGGCACCGCCCCGCTGATGCGGCTCGTGCTGGCTCGGGTCTCAGATACCGAAGTGCAGGTTCTGTGGACCTTCGACCACGTGCTGTTGGACGGCTGGAGCGTTTTCCAGGT
>JALZDU010000136.1 GCA_030862405.1 Actinomycetota bacterium
TATGTGTGGCCAGCTGAGCTCGACCTGATGGCCGAGATCGCTGGGCTTCGGCTGCGCGAGCGGTGGGACGGATGGACGCAGGAGCCGTTCACGAGCGAGAGTCGTCAACACGTCTCTGTCTGGCAGACGCCCACCAGCTGATCCAGGCGAACTATCCGCTCATGCCGCGATTAGCGCAGTGCCACATCGATAGAGGCTCAAGCCGTCGCGGCGGCTGGCCACGTCTGCCGCGATATCGTGATCCGATGCTTGACCTGAGCAGCCTGGACCTGGAGGAGATCGCTGCCGCTCTGCCGACCAGACCGACTACGAGCATCGCTGGCTGATCAATCCGCAGACCGGACAGGTCGTGCTCTGGACTTCCGACACCGGTATCGACAGCCAGACACCCGTCGACCTCGATGACCTGGACCTGATCGGCATCGACGCCCTCCCGTCCTACGTCTGGTACCTGGACATGGCCGACTTCGCCGAGCGGGCCAGCGACGACCAAGCCCGACACAGGCTGGCGCGAGCCATTGAGGGCAAGGGCGCCTTTCGTCGTTTCAAAGACGTGCTGCACCAAAAACATCCGCACCTGCTGCCCGCGTGGCACGCCTTCCGCGAGACCCGCGCCCAACGCCGCGCGGTCGACTGGCTCGTCGACAACTCGCTCATCGACGACGACGCAGCCACCCGGTTTCTCAACGACCACCCCGATCCTGACGTGCCATAACTCCCGGCGCTGTCTTCGGCCGACGATCTTGACTGCGGCAGGCGCGCATCTGCCGCTGATCGCGCTCAAGACAGCGCTGGGGAGGCTCAATGACGTCCCGACTATCGCTCTGGCAGCGGCCAGCGCGTAGTCGCCCCACAGCTACGCTTGCTGATCACTGATTGGCACGTTGTCACACCTGACCGGGGCCGGGACCAACACGCCGGTGAGCTTGACGGCGTAGGCATCGGGTAAGTGTCGGTCCTCCATCCGGCCGAAATGTCGAGATCGAGAGAATTTCCAGCGCGACGGTCTGTTTGAACCACTCGGCTGCGTCCGGTCCCACAATGAAGCGTTTTCTGCGGAGTGACGGCCTGAGTGGCGGAGTTCTTACTGTAGGGGGTAACCGGGACAAAGCTCGCCTGTCGCGTTCGGTCACCGACCGTCGTGGGATTGTATGTCGGTACCGGTCGCACCAAGGCCGGGCAGCACGGTGATTCGAACGATATAGGACGGGCTGTCGGCCCGAGCCACGCGGTAATTGATCTGACTAATCTGCCGGTCGTCGTGATAGAGCGCGACTGCTTCCAGGTCGCCGAGGTGGGACATGTCGATGTTGCGCGGGTTGGTCTTGTCCTGAAGGACGTCAGCGATGCCGCCCAGGAAGTTCGTGGCGTCGCCGGGCGGCCGGGCGGCGGGACACCGGACGATGACCTCCATCGCGACCTCGGCGGTAGTTGGTGCCCAATGCGCGGAAGCGGCGGCCTGCGCCGCCTTCCGCAGGAGCACCTCCACACGCTCCGCCTAGCGGTGGCCAACGGCCAGCATCGAGGTGGCCTCGTTCTTCAACGGTGGCCAGCCGGGCACCTCGAAAAGGATCTGTTCGAGCTGCCCGCCGCCATTGACAGCCGCGTCTCCAGCGACCCCATCCACCGCCTCATCGTACGGGTGCACATGCCACGCCGCGGTGCCCTTGCCCGGCCCGTCCCCCCAGAGCGGACCCGCACTCTCATGCTTGATATGCGGGCCTTCGATCCCATCCGTGAGAGTGCGGTAGTTCTGCGTGGTCATCCACGGTGGGACACGGGTGGGCGCGCTCAGCCGAGGCAGACCTATTTCCGAGCCGGCGACGGCCGTGCTCATTTTTCGTGTGTCCCAGACGGCTCACCTTTGCGGGGATATTCTTTATGGCCGCACTTACGGGATGTCTATGCCAAGCACCGGAAGCGATCTGCGGCGTTCTCGGTAGAGGTTGCCCTTGTCGTCAGCCACCGAATGCTCGGTCGCCCTTACGACCGTGCACATTGCCCTCCTTGGCCGTCGAGGTCACAGCCACCTCAGCGTGCGGCCGTGTGGCTGGGCCAGACCCAGAACGCGGTCGTCGAGGGACAGCAGAAACCACCCGTCTACGTCGATGTTGGAGGGCAGCTGGTTAGTCAGCTGGGGCAGGATGTCCGGCCCCTCGCACCCGACTCGGTGAGTGCCGTACCGTGAGAGCACGGCCGTGAAGGCCTCACGGTCGGGCTGATCGAGGTAGAACAGCGTTGCGCTGTGCACGACAACCAGCGTCGCGCTTTGGGGCGCTTGTTCGATCAACGCTGGCAGGTCGCTGACGAGGTGTCCCTTTTCGATCTGTGGTGCGATGTCGGCGGCGACATCCAGGGCGGCCTGGAGCGTTTGAGTTCGATCGTGATGCTCGGGCCAGACCAGGCACTGCAGCCAGCGCCGGGCCGTGGGGTCCCGAGCATCCAGTGGGTTAAGGTCCAGTCCGACGCGCCACGCGATGGTGGGAACCACGGTCGGCAGCGGAATGTCCCCGTCTACCTGACAGGACAGGGTGACCGGACTGTTGGCTGGACCAAGCCACTTGTTGACCGATGCCCCGGTGTAGTGATAGCGCCAGTAGTCGTAGAGCAGGCACAGGCCAGCGCTGGCGCCCACCTCGATGAGCGCTAGTGGCTGAGGCAGCTGCGCCAGAGCGGGAAGGATGGTGGCACAGCGGGCGACCTCGTTCGTCTGCGTACGACGGGTCCGCAATATCGTGAGAATGAGATCAGGGTGAGTGCGTGCCCAGCTCAGGCTGCGTACCGGGTCCTCCACCGGAACTCCATACCAACGCAGCGCACCAAACAACAGGTTCGGTTGACGCCTGCCGATCTCCACCTTCTCTAGCAGTGCCACAACGGCGTCATCACCGGCGACGGCCAGGGCCAGTCGCTCATACGTCGGCGACAAGTTCTGCGCCGCCACGCGTGCCCACCTGCGGTACAGGTCCACAGTCTCGCTCATGCCATCAGCGTGTCAGCCCCGAATTGACAGCATCGACGGCAGCAGTGCGCCGATGCGGTCTTACGCCACAAACCAAACCACGGTCAGTGCTCAGCAGTGAACCGCCCCGGGTTCAGTGGAGGCTCGGTTGTTTGACTTCGGTTGTGTTGGCTGAGTCAGTTTGACGGTAGTAAGTGGCTTCCAGCTCGGCGGGTGGGATCATGCCGATCTGGCCGTGGAGGCGACGGTGATTAAACCAGTCGATGTATTCCAGGGTGGACAGTTCGAGGTCGTCGAGTCCTTGCCAGGGGTCATGCGGGCGGATGAGTTCGGTCTTGAATAGCCCGTTGAAGCTTTCGGCCAGTGCGTTGTCGTAGCTGTCGCCGCGGCGCCCAACCGAGGACACCGCGCCGGCGTCGGCCAGGCGTTGGGTGTAGCGGATCGCCAGGTATTGCCCCCCGCGATCGGAGTGGTGCACCAGCTCGGAGAGATCCGCGGCCTGATGCTGGCGGCGCCAGATCGCCATCTGAAGGGCGTCGAGGGCCAGGTCGGTGCGCAGGTGGGTGGCCAGTTGCCAGCCCACGATCATCCGGGAGTACACGTCGATGACGAACGCGGCGTAGACCCATCCCGATCCGGTGCGCAGATACGTTAGGTCGGCTACCCACAGGCGGTTGGGCGCCGGTGCCCGGAACTGGCGCTCGACGAGGTCTGCCGGCTGCGGGGCGGTCGGATCACTGATCGTGGTGCGTCGGGTTTTGCCCCGCACAACGCCACGCAGGCCTAGCTGGCGCATCAGTCGTTCCACGGTGCAGCGGGCCACCCCGATGCCGTCTCGGTGCAGCTGAGCCCAGACCTTGTCGGCGCCATAGACGCGGTAGTTGGCGTCGAACACGCGGGTGATCTCGATCTTGAGCTGCTCATCTCGCAGGCTGCGCGCCGAGGGTGCCCGGGTCTTGACCGCGTAGTAGGTGCTCGGGGCGATTGCGACACCGGCGGCGGCCAGCACCCTGCAGATCGGCTCGACCCCGAACTCGCCGCGATGGGCGTCGATGTAGCCGATCACCTGTTGTGTGGGCGGTCGAGCTCCGCCGCGAAAAAAGCCGACGCCGAGCGCAAGATCGCATTCGCCCGGCGCAGCTCGCGGTTCTCCCGCTCCAGCGCCGCGATCCGCTCCGCATCACCGCTGGTCGTTCCGGCTCGTTGACCCGCATCGACCTCAGCCTGGCGCACGTAGTGCCGCAACGCCTCAGGATGCACACCCAACTGCTTGGCCACCCGGGCCACCGCGCCACGGGAAGCACCCGTCTCCGCGCGCATCTCCAAGACCATCCGTGCCCCGCGCTCCATCAACTCCAGCGGGTACTTCCTCGGTGCCGACATGGCTCTGATCCTTTCCAAGGTTCAGAGCCTCCATCAGACCCGGAGCGGTTCAGATGAGCCGGTAGTTGGGCAGACCTCGCTGGCGTCGTGTCCACCGTTGCTTGGTGATGGACTGTGGTCCGCCGGGGGCCTTGGCGAAGTGCTCGTCGAGGACCGACAAGGCCACATTGGCCAGCAGCGGCGAAAGAATCCCACCTTGCGGGGTGCCGGTAATGGTGTCTTGGGCGGTGCCCCTCTCGGTGAGGATGCCCGCTTTCAAGAACGCCTTGACCAGCGCGAGCACGCGCTTGTCTCCGATTCTTGCTCGTAGCCGGTCCATCAGAGCCGGATGCGAGATCTCGTCGAAGCACGCCGTGATGTCGCCCTCCAGCACCCACTCATAGGAGTTGGAGGCCAGCAGGCGAATCTCGGCGACAGCGTCATGGGCCCGGCGCATCGGGCG
>JALZDU010000139.1 GCA_030862405.1 Actinomycetota bacterium
GGGGCGCAGTACGCGCAGCTGATTGCTCGTCGGGTCCGAGAGGCGCAGGTGTACTCCGAGGTGGTGCCACACACCACACCGGCCGCGGAGATCCTCGACCGCAAGCCAGCGGCGATCGTGCTCTCCGGTGGTCCGGCCAGCGTGTACGCCCAGGGTGCCCCCCGCGTCGACCCGGTGCTGTTCGAGGCCGGTGTACCGGTGCTGGGTATCTGCTACGGCTTCCAGGCAATGGCCGACGCGCTGGGCGGCGTGGTGGCGCAGACCGGCACCCGGGAGTACGGGCGCACCGATCTGCAGGTAGTCGACGGGGGTGGCGTGCTGCACCGCGAGCTGCCCGCGCGCGGTCCGGTGTGGATGAGCCACGGTGACGCTGTCACCGCCGCGCCAGACGGGTTCGCCGTGACCGCACGATCGGCGGGTGCACCGGTAGCGGCGTTCGAGGACACTGGTCGGCGGCTGGGCGGGGTGCAATATCACCCGGAGGTGGTGCACTCCCCGCATGGCCAGGAGGTGCTGCGCCGGTTCCTGCACGAGCTCGCCGGTATCCGGCCGAACTGGACCACGGCCAATGTCATCGACGAGACCGTGGCTGCGGTCCGGGCCCAGACCCAGGGCGCCAAGCTGATCTGTGGCCTGTCCGGCGGGGTGGACTCCGCGGTCGCTGCTGCACTGGTGCACAAAGCAGTCGGGGATGATCTGACTTGCGTGTTCGTCGACCACGGCTTACTGCGGGCCGGCGAGCGCGCTCAGGTGGAGCGGGATTACGTGGCCGCGACGGGAGTCCGGTTGGTCACCGTCGACGCCCGGGACCGGTTCCTGCGGGCGCTGGCCAGGGTGATCGATCCGGAGCAGAAACGCAAGATCATCGGGCGGGAGTTCATCCGGGTCTTCGAAGGTGCGGCTCGGGATCTGAAGGCCGAAGCGGGCCGGCACGGCGAGGAGATCCGCTTCCTCGTGCAGGGCACCCTGTATCCGGACGTGGTGGAGTCCGGCGGTGGATCGGGCACCGCCAACATCAAGAGCCATCATAACGTCGGCGGCCTGCCCGAGGACCTGAAGTTCGAGCTGATTGAGCCGCTGCGAGCGCTGTTCAAGGACGAAGTGCGTCGGGTAGGGCTGGAACTGGGGCTCCCGGAGACTATCGTGCACCGCCAGCCGTTCCCGGGACCGGGCCTGGCGATCCGGATCATTGGCGAGGTCACTGCCGCGCACCTGGAGACGCTGCGTGCCGCCGATGCGATCGCCCGGGAAGAGCTCACCACGGCAGGGATGGACCGCGACATCTGGCAGTGCCCGGTGGTGCTCCTGGCGCAGGTGCGCAGCGTTGGCGTACAGGGCGACGGGCGGACCTACGGGCATCCGGTGGTGCTGCGCCCGGTGTCCAGCGAGGATGCGATGACCGCAGACTGGTCCCGGGTGCCCTATGACGTTCTGGCCCGCATTTCCGGCCGGATCACCAACGAGGTACCCGAGATCAACCGGGTGGTGCTGGACGTGACGAGTAAACCGCCCGGCACTATCGAATGGGAATAATCGGAGCTTATTCCATCGACCGGCGGCCGTGGCGCGCTGGGTTGTTCGTCAACTCAGCGATTCGAGCGTCCGCGACGGCGAGGTCAGCTCTGTATCTAGCGAGATCTGCGGCAAGGCGCGCCACCTGACGCCGTTCGTTGTCTAAGGCATCGGTCAGCGCAGCCCGCTCGACGTCCCACTGCTTCTGCATCACCCTGACGTCGGCATGCATCTTGTCCAGCTGGCCACGCACCGCATTCTCGCCTGTTTGAAGGGTGGCGATGTAGCTGTTCGCGCTGGCCAGAGCAGCTGAGCCCGATGTGGCGTCGAGGTTACGTAGCTCACTGCGGCGCTTGAGGACGAAGATGAGCAGCTGAATGAACCCACCACCAGTGGCGATGGCAGCGACTTGGAGAATGAATCGCAGCGTGTCACCAGACACGATCTTCTGCCTTCGGAGCGACAGCGGCCAGGGTCACCACACGCCGAACGGTGGCCAGGGCTATTGCAAGAAACCCGCTACCCGCCACCGCTCCAGCGAACCCGAGGCCGAGGAATACTCCCAGGCCGTAGATGCCGCAACCGACGGCGAGCAACGAGAGACCAATGACCTCCACCAGGGAGCGACCGCGGGCAATACCCGTGATGGTGGTGATGCCACCGGCGAGCAACGCGACGCCCATGGCACGACTGACGGTGTCGGCTGCAATGGTCGCCAGCGCCCGGGATACATCATCACCGTAGATAACAGCGAGCGCGCCAGGGATCACCAGCACGGCCGCGAGTACAACGGTGAACGGACGATCTACCCACGCCAATCGAAGCCGCTGGACTACTCCAATCCTCTGAGTGCCTGCTCCGCGAGGAGGGGCGTCGCGGCTTGCGGTGGCCAGCGCCTGTGGCGTGTGCTCCCACTCGCTACGGGTAGACGGCTTGCCGTCGGGGGTAGGCGGGTCGACCGGATCGGAAGCCGAATCATCGGCGGCCATGACGCTCCATTCGTCGAGAGTTATAGTTATAACTCTATGACACGGTCCGTGACAGCAAGTCACCGGTACGGACTGCCCGGTATGTCCCGCGCTTCACGTTTGACGACCGCGGACTGGTCTCGGATTCCTATGACATGCTGCCCCGCCTCTCCGACCATCGAATGGGAGTAGTCAACTAGGGACACGGGGAAGACCGATCCGTATCATCAAGATCCGGAGCAGGAGGAGCCAACGTCGTGACCCTCAATACCATCGCCCTTGAGCTCGTTCCGCCTAACGTCGAGCACGGAACGCAGCGGGCCGTCGACGAGGCGCACAAGGTACTGGAGCACTCCAAGACCTTCGGCATCGAAGGCCGGATCAAACACGTGATGATCCCGGGACTGATCGAGGAGGAGGACGACCGGCCGGTCGAGATGAAGCCGAAGCTCGATGTGCTCGACTTCTGGTCGGCCATCCAGCCGGAGCTGCCCGGGGTGAGCGGGCTGTGCACGCAGGTCACTGCATTCATGGATGAGCCGGCGCTGGGTGAGCGGCTGGCAACCCTGCGAGGTGCCGGAATTGACGGTGTCATTTTCGTCGGCGTGCCCCGCACGATGAAAGACGGTGAGGGATCGGGTGTCGCACCGACTGACGCGTTGTCGCTCTACGACCAGCTGGTACGCAACCGCGGTGTGATCCTGATCCCGACCCGGGACAGCGAGGTGGGCCGGTTCAACTTCAAGTGCAATCAGGGCGCCACCTTCGCTATGACGCAGATGCTGTATTCCGACGCGATCGTAAGCTTCCTGACCGACTTCGCCCGACAGACCGAGCACCGGCCGGAGATCCTGCTCTCATTCGGGTTCGTCCCGAAATTCGAGAATCGGATTCGCTTGATCAACTGGCTGATTCAGGACCCGGGCAACGACGCCGTCGCCCAGGAGCAGGCCCTGGTCGCAAAGCTGGCTGACAGCGAGCCCGACGCGAAGCGCAAGATCATGCTGGACCTGTACAAGCGCGTGATCGACGGTGTCGGAGACCTCGGATACCCGCTGAGCATCCACCTCGAGGCCCCCTACGGCGTTTCGGCACACGCCTTCGAGACATTCGCTGAGATGATCGCCTACTGGGCTCCCGACACGAACTGAACAAGACCGTGAGCCGCCATACTCTGGACTGGCCCAGGCTGCTGCGCGAGGTCACCGAGCAGGGGGCGGCGTTCGCCGCTCACGCCGTCCGCCAGCCGGTCTGCAAGCAGCTGGCGCACGAATTACGAGACGGGCCGTATCAGCCGGTGGAGTCCGTGATCGGGCAGGTCCGGCAGGAGACCGAGACGTTCGAGATCGCCATTCCGAAGCCGGATCGCTATCCCGTGCTCAGCAGCTTGTGTGAGGAGCTGATCCGGCAGGTGCACGAGCACGGAGTACCGCAGTGGGTGCCGAATGAGATCTCGATCCAGCGCTACCGGCCAGGGTCGGTTGGCATCACGCCGCACCGAGACCAGCGCCGGTACGCCCAGCTCGTCGCCGTGGTCACGATCGCCGGATCGGCGCCGTTCACGCTGTGTCGCAACCGTGCCGGCGATCCCATCCAGATCTGGCAGGCGCACCAGGGCAGCCTGGTGCTGCTGCGCGGGCCGGGGCTAGCCGGTGGCCCGGACGGACGGCCGATGCACTCGGTCGGTGGGCCCACCGGCACATCACGGACATCCATCGGGATTCGGATGGATACCGAGTACGGCAATGGCACGCCTGTTTAATCTTCGTCCCCCGGCTCGATGTGCCCTCCCACCGCGCTGCTGTGGCTCGGAGCCGATTCGACGTGCGGGCAACCCAATTTGGTGCGAACATAGCAAAATAGGGGCATCTCGTACACACCTAGCGGTGAGCTAGCACCGCTCGCCGCAGCCGCATGGAAGCGACCTGCCATATACAGCATGTCGCCGGGTCGACTAAGGAGATCACCATGCTTGCTATCGTCGCCGCCATCCTGTTCGCGCTCGCCTTAGTGCTTCATCTCGCCGACGTTGCGCTCGGTCCACTTGACCCCACTGCCTTCATGCTGGCTGGGCTGCTCTGTCTCGCACTGCAGTTCGCCGGGGTCGGCTCCAGGACGAGGAGCCGTAGCCGCATCTAAGGGCGAATCCGGGAACCCGCTAGCACCGTCAGGTTCATGCCGCGGCAGGCTAGGACTGCCAGCTAATTTGTGTCCAGCCCACAAACGCGCAGGTAGCGATTTCGTGCTGGTACCCGGTTGTTCCGCACCCGCGTTCATCGTTCACTTGTTGTTGTGGTGATGTCATAGATGCGGGCCACCACAGCGCGGGTCGACGGTGTCGTCAGGGAGCGTGAGCCATGCCGCACGAGCTCAACTGCCCGCACTGTAACTGCCCGCTGTTGGCCGTCCAGGGCACTGCTCGGGTGCCCGATGTGGACACCGTCGAGATGCTCCTCCGGGAGATCGAGCACCTGCGTGCGACGGTGGCCCGGCTGCGCGGTTCAGGATTCAATGCCTTCCCGCGAGGTATCGATAGAACCCGGCGTCATCCTGATCGACCCGAACACCGATGACCGACGGGAGTGGCTGTGCTGGTTGATTTCCGCCCCACCAGCAGGCTCCGCGGCAAGAAGCCCGTGGACGTGACCGCCGCGCTGGGCCCGGTGCTGGAGGCACTCGCCGAGGATTCGGTGGACCTTTCCCGGATCCGCGTGGTGTGTGACTGGGTCCAGTACCGCAACAATTTCCGCGACGTCGTCGACATTCGACCGATCCTGGCGGCTCACGGCAGCGACTCGGTGCCGGTGCCGTTGGCGGCGGTGGTGACCGAGGACGAGATGGAGGTCGCGATTGATGTTCGCCGCAGCTCCGGCGTGCCGCTCAAGGAGCTCACTGGGGAACTGATCCGGGCCTGCTTCGGCGATGCCGAACCGTCTCGGATCCACCTTGAGCCGTGGCTGGTCACCAGCGCCAGCATGATCTGGGAATTCAACGCGCTGTACTGGAAGGCTCTGGACCTGTGGGAGCAGGCCACTGGCCAGGCCTACGAGTCGGCGCTGCCGGGCGGTGAGAGTGACGCGCGAAACCGGGACTCGGTGCGCGAGATCATCACCGATCTGTTCGCATTGTGGGATTCACTGGCCGAGCGCAATGCGCTTCCCGACGAGCTCTACGTGGTCGAAATCGGTCCGGGTAACGGCAATCAGGCCACCACCTGGCTCGACGAGTTCGTCGAACTGGACCGCCGTCACGGCAAGGAGTACTACCGGCGGCTGCACTACCTGATGTGCGACTACTCGCCGCATGTTCTGGAACTGGCCCGGGCCGCGGTGGCCCACCACACTGAACACGTCAGCTCGTTCGTGCTGGACGCCACCCAGCCCCGGACCGCGCTCGGTTTCCTGCGCTACAAGGTCTTCTTGGTCTACATCTCCAACGTCTATGACAATCTGCCCACCGACGAGGTCGCGCAGATCGGTGGGCGCACCTACATCGTGCAGACCAGGGCCTATCTGCCCAAAGAGGCTGCCATCGAGATCGGCCAGCTGGTATCGATCCAGCCCGACGGGCTACCGGAACTGATCCGCAAGTTGCTGCGGCTGGGACCGGCCCTGCTCGCGGAGGCTGCGCCTGCGCACTTCCCGTCAGTCGGGGGGGCGGTGGAGTTCTGGCGCCGTACCTGGGAGGCGTTGCGCTTGGAAGAGAGGTACATGCCGCTGGCGGGCTTGGACCTCTACCAGATCGCGCCGACGGTGAACGGGGAGATGCTGCGCCCCTTGCTGGAGTCCGGCGCCACCATCCGGATGCACGTCAACAACGGCGCGGTGGCCAGCTTCGTGGACACCATCCCGCTGCTGCATCCCTACGGCCGGCTGATCTGCCACGATCTGTTCGTTACCGACGTGCATGCCTACCGCACCGGTTTCCGCGGCCCCGGTAAGTACGACGGCTCGATCGTGAACTGGCTCAACGGGCCGCTGCTGGCGCATATCGGACGCCGGAAGGGTTTCGACGTGAACTACCAGCCGTTCGCGCACCGGACCGGCACCAACATCGTCACCATGACTGCCCAGGTAAGGGACTGAGATGATGCCCCTGCTGCCTACGACTGTCGTCGGGTCATACTCGGTCCCCGAGTGGCTCGAGCGGCTCAAGACCGACTACTACCGCAACCGGATCAGCCGCAGCCATCTCGGTGAGATCCATGACATGGCGATCAAGGCGGCGCTCAAGGACCAGGAGAAGGCCGGGATCGACATCGTCTCCGACGGGGAGCTGCGCCGGGACAACGACATCGATTACCTGCTGGCCCGAATATCGGGCGTGCAGATCCCGGTCACCGTCAAGTCGTTCTATTACGACTACTATGACATCATCGTCGCTGATCCGCTGCCGATCGATCCGCCGCCGCTGGGCCTGGCCGACGACTACCGCTTCACTCGGGAGTACACGGACCGTCCGGTCAAGTTCTCGTTCACCGGACCGTTCTCGCTGTCCCATCGGATCCAGAACAAGGCGTATTCCAAGCCCGTCGACCTGGTCCGCGCGCTGGCGCAGGTGCTCAACGCCGAGGCACGGGCGCTGGCGGAGGCGGGTGCAAATCTGTTACAGATCGATGAGCCGTTCCTGGCCGGCTACCCAGAGGACGTGGGGGTGGCGGTGGAGGCGATTAACATCGTGACCGAAGGCGTAGATGTCACCTGGGGGCTGCATGTCTGCTACGGCAACCGTTACGCCCGGCCGTCCTGGGAAGGGCATTACAATTTCCTGTTCCCTGCGGTGCTCGACGCGAACGTGGACCAGCTCATCCTGGAGTTCGGCCGCAAAGGCTATGAGGATCTGCATCTGATCCAGCAGCTCGGTTGGGACCGCGCGCTCGGCCTTGGTGTGGTGGACGTCAAAAGCGAGCAGATCGAGTCCCCGGATCTCATCGCGCAGCGCATCCGCAAGGCCCTGGAAAACTTTCCGGCCGATAAGTTGATCATCAATCCGGACTGTGGACTGCGCCACCTTCCCGCCGATGTCGCCAGGGCGAAGCTGGCCGCGATGGTGAAAGGGACGGTCGCGATTCGCCGCACGTTGCTTGCCCAGTCTGATGAAATCCAGCTCAATGAAATCCAGCCCAATGAAACCCAGTCCGATAAAACCGAGCCCCCTGAACCAGCAGTGACGCCGTCGGAACCGACCGTCGAGCAAGGAGCGTGATCCCATGACCCAGCTGGAGAGCGTCGAGTACCTGTTCACCTCCGAGTCGGTGACCGAAGGGCACCCTGACAAGATCGCCGATCAGGTCTCCGATGCTGTGCTGGACGCAGCCCTGGCGGAGGACCCGAACTCGCGGGTGGCGTGCGAGACCCTGATCACCACCGGGATGGTCGTGCTGGCGGGGGAGATCACCACACCGGGCCTGCTGGACTACACCCAGATCGTGCGTGACACGATCTGCCGGATCGGCTATGACAACGGCAGTTTCGGCTTCGACGGGCACACCTGCGCGGTGCTGACCGCATTGGACAAGCAGTCCCCGGACATCGCCCAGGGTGTCGACATGGCTGCGGAGCGGCGCGGAAAACTGTCCGAGGACGAACTGGACAGTGCCGGTGCTGGGGACCAGGGGATGATGTTCGGGTACGCCACGCACGAGACCCCTGAGCTGATGCCGATGCCGATCGCGCTGGCGCATCGGTTGTCTAAGCGGCTGGCGCAGGTGCGCAAGGACGGCACCCTTCCCTACCTGCGGCCCGACGGCAAGACGCAGGTGACCGTCCGGTATCGGGATCACGCGCCGGTTGCGGTGGAGAAGGTGCTGATCTCCACGCAGCATGCCGAGGAGGTCACCTCCGAGCAGATCCGGGCGGATTTGTGGGAACACGTGGTGCTCGCGGTGCTGCCCGCCGACTTCTACAACGAGGCCGAGTTGGCGCGCAACCTGTTCGTCAACCCCACCGGGCGGTTCGTAATCGGCGGGCCGGTCGGGGATGCTGGGCTGACCGGACGGAAGATCATCGTGGATACCTACGGCGGCTTCTCCCGGCACGGTGGCGGCGCGTTCTCCGGTAAAGATCCGTCCAAGGTGGACCGCTCCGCGGCGTACGCGGCTCGCTACGTGGCCAAGAATGTCGTGGCCGCCGGCCTGGCGAATCGAGTCGAAGTGCAGGTGGCCTACGCGATCGGCGTCGCCCGGCCGCTGTCGGTGTTTGTGGAGACTTTTGATACCGAGCAGGTACCTCGCACAACCATTGAGAAGCTGGTGGGCGAGCACTTCGATCTGCGCCCGGCAGCCTTCCGTAGTTACCTGGGACTGCACCGGCCGATCTACGCTAAGACTGCCGCCTACGGCCACTTCGGTCGCGACGATCCGGACTTCACGTGGGAACGGACCGACAAGGCGGCGGAGCTGCGTGAGTCCGCCGGGCTACCTGCCAGCACGCAGCCGGCAACCGTCTAACCGGTCTACGGGAGGCTATGATGAGCATCATCGTCACGGGGTCGATCGCCACCGACCATTTGATGGTCTTCCCGGGCCGGTTCGTCGAGCAAATCGTGCCCGATCAGATCGAAAACCTGTCGGTGTCCTTCCTGGTAGAAGACCTGGCGATCCACCGTGGCGGTGCGGGCGCCAACATTGCCTTCAACCTCGGCTGCCTCGGGTTGGCGCCGGTGCTGGTAGGGGCGGTCGGTGCCGACTTCGCCGAGTATGGCGAATGGCTTTCAGCGCACGGGGTGGACATCAGCGCGGTGCACGTCTCCCAGACCAAGCACACCGCTCGGTTCTTGTGCACCACCGACTCCGACCAGAACCAGATAGCGTCGTTCTACGCTGGCGCGATGAGCGAGTCGCGCGATATCGAGCTGAAGCCGATCGTGGACCGTTTGGGTGGAACCAATCTCGTGGTGGTGGGCCCCAGCGACCCGGCAGCCATGCTGCGGCACACTCAGGAGTGCCGGGATCTGGGTTACCCGTTTGCCGCCGACCCCTCCCAGCAGCTTTCCTCGCTGGAGGGTGACCAGATCAAGCAGCTGGTCGACGGAGCGGCCTACTTGTTCACCAACGCCTACGAGCGACGCCTGCTCGAACGCAAGACCAGCTTGTCCGATGAGGACCTCTTGGAGCGGGTGGACGTTTCGGTGATGACCCGGGGCGCCAAGGGTGTGACCGTGCAACGACGGGACGAACCGGTCATCTCAGTGACACCTCCACAGGAGCTCATCAAGGCAGATCCCACCGGCGTCGGTGATGCGTTCCGAGCTGGCTTCCTGGCCGGAGTCCAATGGGCTGTGAGTGACGAGCGGGCCGCCCAGCTTGGTTGCATGCTGGCCACGCTGGTGATTGAGTCGGTGGGGACCCAGGAGCACAGTTTCGAGCACGACACGTTCATGGAGCGATTCAGCGAAGCTTACGGACCCGACAGCGCGGCCGAGGTGGCTGACCACGTGCGCGCGTGACTACTAACTTCGAGCCAAGGAGTGCATTTCGATGACTGTGGCGCCTGCCGCTGAGAAAAAGCTACAGAGCCGCGCTGGTATTGACTTCGCTGTTGCGGATTTGAGTTTGGCCGATTTCGGTCGCAACGAGATCCGGTTGGCGCAGCATGAAATGCCGGGTTTGATGGCGCTGCGGCGAGAGTATGCGGAAGTATACCCGTTGCGTGGTGCGCGGATTTCGGGATCGTTGCATATGACGGTTCAGACTGCGGTGCTGATCGAGACCCTGGTCAGTCTCGGTGCCGAGGTCCGGTGGGCGTCGTGCAACATCTTTTCCACCCAGGATCATGCCGCGGCGGCAGTGGTGGTGGGCCCGCATGGCAGCGCTGAGCAGCCGCGCGGAGTGCCGTGTTTCGCTTGGAAGGGCGAGACATTGACGGAGTACTGGTGGTGCGCCGAGCAGATGTTGACCTGGCCCGACGGGCAGGGGCCGAACATGATCCTTGATGACGGGGGAGACGCGACCCTGCTGGTGCACAAAGGGGTTGCCTACGAAAAGGCCGGTGTAGTGCCTGCTCCGGACGAGGAAGCCGATTCGGCTGAGTGGAAGGTGTTCTTGGAGGTCTTGCGTGCCTCGTTGACCGCTACGCCCGAAAAGTGGACGGCGATCGGGGAAGGCATCCACGGGGTGACCGAGGAGACCACCACCGGTGTGCACCGCTTGTACCAGTTGGCTGCGGCGGGGGAGCTGCTGTTCCCGGCGATCAACGTCAACGATTCGGTGACGAAGTCGAAGTTCGACAACAAGTATGGGTGCCGGCATTCCCTGGTGGATGGCATCAACCGGGCCGTCGACGTACTGATTGCCGGAAAGTTGTGCCTGGTCTGTGGGTACGGAGATGTCGGTAAGGGGTGCGCAGAGTCGCTGCGGGGTCAGGGTGCCCGGGTAGTGGTCGCCGAGGTGGATCCGATCTGTGCGTTGCAGGCGATGATGGACGGGTTCACCGTCGACACCCTCGACAACGTCGTCGACCGTGCGGACATCATCATCACCGCCACCGGCAACAAGGACATCGTGACGGTCGACCACATGACGCGGATGAAGCACCAGGCGATCCTGGGCAATATCGGGCACTTCGACAACGAGATCGACATGGCCGGGTTGGAGCGCCGGTCGGGTGCTCGCCGGTTGGTGATCAAGCCGCAGGTCGACGAGTGGACGTTCGCAGACGGGCATTCGATCATCGTGTTGTCCGAGGGCCGGTTGCTGAACCTGGGCAATGCCACCGGGCACCCGAGTTTCGTGATGTCGAACTCGTTCTCCAACCAGGTGATCGCGCAGATCGAGTTGTTCACCAAGCACCAGGAGTACGACCGGGAGGTCTACACCCTGCCCAAGGTGCTGGATGAGAAGGTCGCCCGCATCCACGTTGAGGCCCTGGGTGGTGAGCTCACCAAACTGACCAAGGAACAGGCCGAATACATCGGCGTGGACGTCGAGGGCCCCTACAAGCCACCGCACTACCGGTACTAGGGAGCTCGTCGACGGGGCGTCCGTTCGCTGCAATGATCACGGATTGTGTGCGTTACATGACAAATCCTGTCGCCGTACGCAACAAACCCTGATCATGGTGGCGACGGCAGGTCCGGTTGAGAACACGAAGGGAGCCCACGGTGGCCTTTCCTAGCGATCTTGAGATCGCCCGTGGTGCCACCCTCACCCCGCTGGCGGAGGTTGGCGCCGCGATGGGATTGGGTCCACACCTGCTCGAGCCATACGGCGAGCACGTCATGAAGGTCAAGCCGGTGGCCATCGAGGAGCTGGCTGGAGCTCCCCGAGGCAAATACGTGGTCGTCACGGCTGTCACGCCGACCCCGCTCGGCGAAGGTAAGACGACCACCACGGTGGGCCTGGGCCAGGGCTTCGCGCACATCGGCAAGCGGGCCACGGTGGCAATCAGACAACCCTCGATGGGCCCCACCTTCGGGATCAAGGGTGGGGCGGCTGGTGGCGGCTACAGCCAGGTCGTGCCGATGGAGACCCTGAACCTGCACCTGACCGGAGACATGCATGCCGTGACCGCGGCGCACAACCTGCTCGCCGCGTTGATCGACAATCAGCTGCACCAGCACGACGGCGCCGATCTGGACCCGCACAGCATCACCTGGAACCGGGTGCTCGACGTCAACGACAGGGCCTTGCGCAACATCGTGGTCGGGCTCGGTTCCCGGGCCGACGGCAATCCCCGGCAGAGCGGATTCGACATCACCGCGGCCAGCGAGGTGATGGCGGTGCTCGCGCTGTCCACGTCGCTGCAGGACATGAGGTCTCGGCTGGGTCAGATCGTGGTCGGCCAGACCTATGACGGCAAACCGGTGACCGCAGACGACCTGCATGCTGCCGGCGCGATGACCGTCATCATGCGCGAGGCGATCAAGCCGAACCTGTTGCAGACGCTGGAGGGCACGCCGGTGCTGGTGCACGCCGGACCGTTCGGCAACATCGCGCACGGCAACTCCTCGGTGATCGCCGACTTGATCGGCATCCACTGCGGTGACTACCTGGTCACCGAGGCCGGTTTCGGGGCCGATATGGGCGCCGAGCGCTTCTTCAACATCAAGTGCCGCGCGTCGGGACTGCGGCCGGACGCGGCTGTGCTGGTGGCCACGGTGCGCGCACTCAAGACCCACTCCGGGCGGTACAAGGTTGGGGCAGGCCGACCGTTGCCCGACGGCATGCTGGCGGAGAACCCGGACGACGTGCACGCCGGTGCGGCCAACCTTCGCAAGCAGATCGAGAATGTGCGAATCCACGGGGTGTCACCGGTGGTCGCGATCAACGCCTTCCCCACCGATCACCCATCGGAGCACGCCGCCATCCGCGAGATCGCCGACAGCATGGGTGCCCGTTCCGCGCTGTGCACGCACTTCACCGAGGGCGGCAAGGGAGCCGCCGAGCTGGCCACAGCGGTCGCCGAGGTCGCCGAGGAGCCGTCGGAGTTCGCCTTCCTGTACTCCAACGACGCGACGTTGCGGGAGAAGATCCTCACCGTGGCGCTGCGGGTATACGGGGCGCAGGGGGTTGAGTATGACCTCAAGGCGTCCCGGCAGCTGGAAAGCTATGAGCGCAACGGATTCGGAAAGCTGCCGGTGTGCATCGCCAAGACACACCTGTCGATCTCGTCGGATCCGGCGCTCAAGGGCGCGCCCACCGGATGGGTCCTGCCGGTGCGGGAGGCGCGGGCCTCGGTGGGTGCCGGGTTTATCTATCCGATCTGCGGAGACATGCGCACCATGCCGGGTCTGGGCGCCACCCCCGCCGCCACTCGGATCGACATCGATTCTCGCGGCGAGATCGTCGGCCTCTCATGATTCCTGCTCGAGACATTCCGCTGCTGGACTGCTCGGTCAACGACCTGCTGGTCCGCTTCGCCGCGAAGCAGCCCGCGCCGGGCGGTGGCGTGGCGGCAGCGTTCACTGCTGCGATGGCCGCGGGACTGCTCGGGATGGCCGCGCGGTTCTCCACCAAGCAACTGATCGACTCCGCGGGGCGGGCGGCACAGGCCGACCGGCTTCGGAACGAGGTCGCTGCCCTCGCCGAGCAGGATGTTGAGGCTTACCAGGACGTGCTCGACGCGTTCGCGTTACCCCGTGAACTCGACCCGGAGGGTCGTCGCGAGCAGATTCGGCGCACCTTGGAGCGTGCCGCTCAGGTGCCGGCCGAGATTGCCGAGGCGGCCAGTGCTATCGCCATCGAGTCGGTTCAGCTTGCTGAGCGGGGCAACGGCAACCTGCGTGGCGATGCCTTCACAGCGGCCGCCCTGGCAGCGGCCGCGGCACGGTCGGCCGCTGAGCTGGTCCGGCTCAACGTCGAGCTCGGTGATCTCGATTGTGACCTGGCCGATCAGGCCGCCCGAGTCGCTGATGTCGCCGCCGAGGCGGTGGCGGTGCTCAGCCGTTCGTGACAGGCTGGCATAGAACCATGACAGTAGACGGTTTCGCGCTCTTCGATACCGTGCTGGGCCGATGCGGCATCGCGTGGGGCCCTCGCGGCATCATCAGCGTGCAGCTGCCGGAAGCCAGTGCGTGCGCCACCCGCGCACGAGTACTCCAGCAATGTCCCGACGCGGACGAGATATCGCCACCGCCCACCGTGCAACAGGCGATCGACGGGATCGTTGCGTTCCTGCACGGCGAGGTTGGTGATTTCTCAAAGGTGGGCGATCTCCGCGCCATCGAGCTGGACATGGACCGCGTCCCGCCGTTTCACCGTCGCGTCTATCAGATCGCCCGCACCATTGCGCCCGGCGAGACAATGACCTACGGGGAGATCGCAGTGCAGCTGGGATCGCACCGGTCCGCGCGTGCGGTCGGTCAAGCCCTCGCCCGCAATCCGTTCGCGATCATCGTGCCATGCCATCGGGTGCTCGCCGCCGGTGACCAGCTCGGTGGCTTTTCCGCCAACGGGGGCGCCACCACGAAGCTGCGGCTGCTGTCGATCGAACGTGCGCACGCCGGGGACGCACCCACGCTCTTCGACACCGATGGCATCTTCGGCTCCGCCGCACGCATCGCGGTTGAGCACGCCGAGCATGGCGGGTGTGTCAGTCCGCGTGGATGATCGTGCCCACGTGTTCGCCCTGCAAGGCCTTGGTGATGTTCCCTCGCGTCAGCCCGTTGACGATCTGGATCTCCTTCTGGTGCTTGGCATGGGCCATGAGCTCAAGCACCAGTGCGTCGATGGGCAGCGCGTCGAGGTCCATGGCCATCAGTTCGGCGCGCCCTATCCGCGCGATCAACTCCGGGGAGCTTCCCTCGGCTGTCGCCGGGTCGCCGGTGAACACGCCGTCGACGTCCTTGACGTAGATCGTCCGAGCGGCCCCGTAGGCGTCGGCCAGCAGGAACGCGCCGGTATCCGTGCGATGCGGGGGGATCTTGCCGACCTCGGGTGGCAGCTCGTAAAGCCCGTATGGCGGGAATCCGTTGGACACCGCCGCCTGGCTGGCGCTGAGGTGCACGGCGAGCTGGTGCGCGATCGTCGCATGTGACAGGTAGGACACGCCCTGCTCGGCGAGTAATGCCGCGATGAGGTGCCCGTTCTGCTCAGCCTCAGACGAGATCAGAGCTGCCAGCACGCCGGTCGGCAGACCGAGATCAAGCCCCACGCCGAGCACGTGGCGGGCACGGATGCCCGGCCCGGTGAGGATCAGCATCCGATGCTCTGGCAGCGCCGCGCGTAGCTCCTCGACGACCGGCAGCACCGTGTCGCGCCCTTTGTCCATGATCGAACGTCCGCCGATCACGACGACGTTCAGCCATGGCAGCAGGGGGATCACCGGGCGGTCGATGGGCCGGATGAGTTCGCGGTCGAGCAACGTCTGGCGCATGAGCGGGGACGGAACGTCCTTGGCCGCGAAGGACGTTTCAGGCTGCGAGACGGGGTTCGTCATGACATTCTCCTGGGTTGCGTATCGGCGGAACGGCGGCGGCGCTCATGCTGCGGTGATGATCGTGCCGACGTGTTCACCGGCGAGCGCGCGCCTGAGCAGTCCTGGCCGTAGCCCGTTGATGACCTGAACCGATCTCACGTGCCGAGCGCGGCGCATGAGCTCCAAAGCCGGGCGCTCGATGATGAGATCCGGCAGGTCTGCGGCGATCAGTTCGTCGACGGTGATCTGTGTGATCAGTTCGGCACTCGGATCGGTCTTCGGATTAGCGGTGTAGAGCCCGTCCTCGTCCTTGACGAAAATCATGTTGCGGCAACCGTAGACTTCCGCCACCAGATAACATCCTGCATCCGTGCGGTACGGCGGAATCACGCCCTCGCCTGGAACGCGTTGCCACATGTCATACGGTGGCATCCCCGAAAAAATGGCAGCGCCGCATTCGGCGATATACAGCGGGAGTGCACCGAACGCCGAGCCACCTACCACCGGCACACCGTGGCGGGCCATGAGATACCCGAGGATCTGGGCATTCTGATCGGCGACTGCGGAGCCGACATCAGTCAGCACACCGGTGGGCAGCCCGAGCTCAGCCGCGAGGGAATACAGGTGGCGAGCCCGCGTGCCGGCCCCGGTGCCGATGAGGATTTGATGGCTTCGCTTGACCGCCACCAACTCCTCCACCAGCGGATAGACCGCGACCCTGCCGCGATCGATCAGGCTTTGCCCGCCGATTTTGACCACGCTCACCTCCGGCAGGATGGCGTAGTCGGCTGCCGTATCGCTTGCCCGCATGAGTTCCTTGTCGTTCAAGGATCGACTCATCAGCAATGATTCCAACGAGGCTCTACTTACGGTGTCTGTCATGCGATCCTCCCCGTTCCACCACGGGCCGCCGCCGTGCATTCAGCCGCTTCGGCGCCCTCACCGTGCTCAGCCGTCACAACCCCACATGCATCACCGCCGACACTGGCGGTAGGGCTGCTGAAGGACTGATTGATTACCAACTCTAGACTGCACCACCTCACTGTGGCAGCCCAGCAAACAAGCATTGCCTCGCCTGCGCGGAGGTCGCCACGCGAATTCACCGCACAGGCGTACGGCATGCCAAGGCATGGCCCGCGGCAGCGGCATGATTAGCCGTGGTGATCTGCGTCACGCCATATCGCGGCTTCCCATCGCGGCACCATCACTTTATCCAAGTTGGAAGCCCGAAACCGAAGCGAACCCGACAGCGTGGTCGGCTCGTCGTGCAATAACGAGTCGAAGTTGCGCTGTCTAGGGCAACCAACGTGGCGGCCTGTGAGTTACCGGTCGGCGGGCTCCCTGGCGTCTTCGAGATCACCACCCGCGGCGGTAGGACAGACGTGCGTGGGGTAGACGGCGACCTCGGCAGCTTTCACGACAAACCACACCTGGGCGCCGGTGCGCAGCCCCAATTCCACGGTGGCGGCCGGTGTGATATCTGCTGCCAGCCCGGCCCCTCCGCGAACGCGGACCAGGGTGCCGTTGGGCTCCAGCGCTGTGATCCGATCTTGGATCACATTGCGTGAACTTCCTTTGGGCGGATCGATGTACACGGCCACCGCGGCGGGAGTGAACACAGCGACCGCCGACGCGCCGGCGATGGCGGATTCGGTCGCACCGGTCAGCTCGGTGCCGTCTTCGGCACGCAACCCGCCAGCCGTCGCAGTACCGGATATCAGGTTCAATCCGGCCAACCGCGCGGCGAATGCGCTACGTGGCCGGGTGAGCACTTCACGCGTTGGGCCCTGTTCCACCACGCGGCCACCTTCCAGCACTACTACCCGGTCCGCGAGGACCAGCGCGTCGATCACCTGATGGGTCACGATGACAGCGAGCCGGTCTTGTAGGACCGAGTGCAGCAACGACCGCAACGCGGGGGCGAACTCCACATCCACTGCCGACAGTGGCTCGTCGAGCAGGAGCAGGTCGGGTTCTGAGGCCAGCGCCCGGGCCAGCGCGATGCGCTGGGCCTGGCCGCCGGACAGCCGCCGAGGGCGCCGTGGGGCGAACTGGACCGCGTCCACCTCGGTGAGGCGGCGCATCGCAGCCGCCCGGGCCGGTTGTTTGCCGGCACCGGCGACGCGTGGACCGAATGCGACGTTGTCCAGTACCGACAGGTGCGGGAACAGCAGTGGCTCCTGGGCCAGCAGTCCGATGCGCCTGCGGTGTGGTGCCAGTTGCACCCCCGCGGCGGTGTCGGTGAGTATCCGACCGTCCAGGACTATCCGCCCGGCGTCCGGGCGCAGCAGGCCGGCGATCGCGGCGAGCAGGGTGGATTTGCCCGACCCGTTGCGCCCGAGCACCGCGACCACTTCGCCGGGGCCCACCCGCACCGTCGCGTCCAGCGCGAAGTCCCCGCGGCGTACCGCGACCTCGACATGCAACCCCGCGCTCATCCCAGGCCTCCCGTTGAGCGTGGCCGGGCTACTGCGATCACCGCGATCGCCACCGCCACCAGCAGCAGTGACAGCGCGATTGCCGCGTCGGCGTCGACCTCGCGCTGCAGGTAGACCTCCAGCGGAAGCGTGCGAGTGACACCCTGCAGGCTGCCCGCGAAGGCGATGGTGGCACCGAACTCGCCCAGGCAGCGCGCGAAGCTGAGCACCATACCCGCGCCCAGACCGGGCAGTACCAGCGGGACGGTGATCCGGCGAAACACCGTCCATGGTGGCGCACCGAGGCTCGCGGCTATCACCTCGTAGCGTTCCCCACCGGTGCGCAGCGCCCCTTCCAGGCTCACCACCAGAAACGGCATCGCCACGAACGTCTGCGCCAGGATCACCGCCGCGGTGGTGAACGGCAGGCTCAGACCGAACGCCACGTCCAGGGCATACCCGGCGAACCCGGTGCGCCCCAGCAGGTACAGCAGCGCCAGGCCGCCGACCACCGGTGGTAGCACCAGCGGCAGCAGCACTACCGAGCGCAACAACCGCAGACCGGGCACCGATCCGCGGGCGAGCACCACCGCCAGCGGCCCACCGAGCACGACACACAGCAACGTGGACACCACTGCGGTGCGCAGCGACAGCTCTAACGCCGCCAGCGCCGAGTCACTGGTGATCAGCTCGAGGAACCGGGGCCAGGGCGCCCGCACCACCAGCCCGATCACCGGCAGCGCGATCAACCCGAGCGCTGCTACCGCGGGCACCCACAGCCCACCGGGTAGCCCGGTTCGGACGGCGTGCGGGTCCCTTGTCTGGGTCAAGAAGCAGGGCTGAAGCCGGCGGCGGTCAATTCTCGCTGGCCCTCGGGACCCAAGATGAACGCCACGAAGGCCTCCGCGAGCTGGGGATGCGGGGCCCCCTCGACCGCGGCGATCGGATAGACGTTGACCGCTTCCTTGGCCTCCGGGAAGTTGATCTGTTCGATCGTCCCGGCGGCGCTGCGGGCATCGGTGATGTAGACCAGTCCGGCGTCGGCTTCCTTGGCCTGGACCTTGGCCAGTACCGATCTGACGTCAGGCTCCTCACTGGCCGGGCTCAGCTCGATGTTGGTGGCCTGCTCGATCTCCTCCGTGGCCGCGCCGCAGGGCACCTGCGGGGCGCAGACGATTTCGGTCACATCCGTCCTGGCCAGGTCGGCGAACGAGCGGATGTTTTTCGGATTGCCTGGGGGTACCACGATGGTCAGCACGTTGGTGGTGAACGGCTTCGATTCGCCGGCCACCTTCCCCGCGTCGGCGACTACCTTCATCTGCTTTTCGTTGGCCGAAGCGAATACATCGGCAGGGGCGCCGTTGACGATCTGGCTAGCCAGATCTGACGAGGCGCCGAAGCTGAATCGCACGTCAGCACTGGGGTTGGCGGCCTCGAACTCCGGCTCCAACTTGGAGAACACGTCCGTGAGAGAGGCTGCTGCCAGTACCGTGACCGGTACGCGCTCCTGGCCACCCGGCTCGGTCTGGGCTGTATCACCTGTTCCACAGCCGGCCAGCGCCAGCCCAGCCGCCAGCCCTGCCATGACCCATCGTTTCATGCTCGTCCTCCTGGGGTCTCGACCATGACCTCGGTCGATTTCACGACAGCCACTGCCAGCACCCCCGGCGCGAGCCCCAGTTCGCGTACTGCTTCGCTGCTCATCAGCGAGACCACCCGATGTGGTCCGCACTGGATCTCCACCTGTGCCATCACCAGGTCGCAGATCACCTCGGTGACCAAGCCGACGAAGCGGTTACGGGCCGACCGATCCACCAACGACGGATCGGGCGTGGCGTGCGCCTGGCTCTTGGCAAACGCCGCCAGTTCCGCACCATCGACCGCCTTGCGGCCACCGGCATCCCGGACCGCAGTGAGCTGTCCCGAATCCGCCCACCGCCGAACGGTGTCATCGCTTACGCCGAACAGTTCAGCGATCTCTGACATCCGATAGTGCGGCACGCCCGCAAGGGTACCTCCGCAGCTGCGGAGATAAAAGCGCTGTCCGCAGCAGGGCTTTGATCCGCTCGACCGTCGAGTCGGTGATCATCTCCGCGCCATTCCTGAGAACCTCAAGAATAGAAATTGGCTCCGGCAGCCCCGCTAATGCGGAGTAGAAGCCCCATTAACCCCGCTTGTGCGGACGCCATCCTCGTGCGATGCTGTGCCGCACGGGGGAGGGCTGTGCGGCGCTCACCACACCGTCGGAGTCGGTGCGGACCTGCAGCTCACGCATGGTCTCGGGTTCATCGGCGGGTGCCTTGCCGTCGGGGTCGAGGTGGACGAGCAGCCGCTCGCCGATTCGGCTCAGAGCAGTCGGGTCGAACCGGCGTGCAGCGGTAGCCAGAGTCTGCTCGGCCGCGGCAGCGGTCCCGGGGTGTGTCGATGGGGGGATCCGGCGCATCGTGGTCGTGATCACTCGCACGTGAGCGGGACCGATCGTGCCGGCGGCCAACTCCGTAGCAGTGGCCGGCAACATCGGCGGCAGAACGTCGCCGATGAGCGACCGGTGAGGCGCCAGCAACACGGCCTGCTCCGCACCAGCTTTGGCCTCGCCCTTCGTCAGGCTGAGTGCACCGACTAGTAGCCGGGCTGTGGTGCCGAATCCGGTGACCGCTCCTGCCCTTTCGGCATCCAGTTCGGCAACCAGGTCAAGGACCCGCGCATAGGGCCGCCGGAAATCGGATTCTGCGTCGCGCAACACCTGAAGCAACCCATCAATACGGGCCTGGGTGCGCTCCTCCTCCACCGTGGTGACGGCGCCATTCTCGCGACCACCTCCGACAATTTCTGGTCCGCGACTACAGCCCGACGAAACAAACCTCAGAATGCGACGAACGGTCAACATGCGCGACGAATGGTAGTGCTGCTGTTAAATCAGCGCTCCCGTTAAATCGGGATGCGCAGCCGCACGGCGGTTCCGCGGCCAGGTGAGCTGTCCGCGGTCAGCTGACCGCCCAGCAGCTCGGCGCGCTGTTGCATACCTGGCAGCCCGTAACCCACCGGGCCAACCCGCTCCACTGTGGCTGCCGGGTCGAAGCCGGTGCCGTCGTCGGAGATCTCCAGCAACACCGCGCCGGCGGTCGCCGAGAGCCGGAGATGAACGTGCCCAGCGTTGGCGTGCTTCATGATGTTCTGCAGCGCCTCTTGGGCGATCCGGTAGACCGCTGTCTCGACGTGCTCGGGCAGGCTGGTCGGTACGGTGTCCACCTGGACATCGGGTAGCGGAGTCGCCCGGGCAAGGCTTTCCAGGCTGGCTGCCAATCCAAGGTCGTCGAGCACGGGTGGGCGCAGTCCGGCGATCGCCTGCCGGGTCTCATCCAGGGCCCCGGCTGCGAGTTCTTGGGCGCGGGCGATCTGGTCGGCGGCACCGGCCGGGTCGGAGGCAACCGCGTCCGCCGCTGCTGAGAGGTGAAATGACAAGCTGACGATGCGCTGGCTGATTCCATCGTGGATCTCGCCGGCAAGGCGTCGCCGCTCGGTCTCCTGGAGCAGCACGATCTGCTCAGCGAACCGCTCCATCGCCTCCTCTCGTTCGGCGAGCTTGCTGTGCAGGCTGGCGTTCTCGATGGCACCGGCCATCAGACCCGCCACGGTGCCCAGCAGCTCGACGTCGGCCTCGGTGAACTCGCGACGGTCATGGGTATGCACGTTGAGCACACCCACCAGATCGCCAGGTCGGGTGATCATCGGCACCGAGGCCATCGACGTGAAGTCTTCCCCGCGCAGCTCGGGAATGTAGAGGTAGCGCGGATCGGCGCGCTTGTTGTCGGTGATCACCGCCGGCGCGCAGTGGGCGGCGACCCAGCCGGTCACCCCGTCACCGACCGGCAGCTCGATCCGCCCGGCGAACTGGTCGAAGGGAGGTGTGGCACCGCGTAGCTGCAACCGTCCGCTCGTTTTATCCAGCAGATGCACGAAGCAAACGTCGGTGGAGGTGGTGGCAGTGATCAGATCGGCCACTCGCTGGACGACCACGTCGAGATCCAGACCTGCCGACAGGATCCCGATCACCCGGTGCAGCAGCTGGGCATCAGAAGCGGCATCCGTCAGACCCAACCGCGAGTGGATCACTGGAATACCCCCTCCCGCAGCGCCGCGGCGACGGCACCGGAGCGGTCCGGGACATCGAGCTTGCGGTAAATCCCGCGGGCGTGGGTTTTGACGGTCTCCTCGCTGACAGTGAGCCTTCCGGCGATGGCACGGTTGGACAACCCGGCCACCATGAGCGCGAGCACCTCGCTCTCGCGCTGGGTCAGCCCGAGATGGGCTCCCGGCCAAAACTCCCCACCGCGCAGATGCGCTACCGACATCGCAACCTTTGCTGCCAGGCTGGGATCGATCAGGATCTCGCCCTGGTGGATTCGCTGCAGGTGATCGACCAGCTCGGCGCCCCGCACCCGCTTGAGCAGGAAGCCGGCGGCGCCGAGCCGTAGCGCCTGATAGAGATACTGCTCGTCGTCGTATACGGTCAAGAACACGACCTTGCAGCCAGGCTGACGTTGACGGATCTCCGCGCACAGATCCATCCCGCTGGAGCCCCGTAGCCGGACATCGAGCAAGGTGATGTCAGGCTCGTGCTCGATGACCAGTTTCATCGCGAGTTCCGGCTCGGTGGCCTCACCGACGATCTCAACCTGGCCGGAGTAGGCAGCCAGCATCGCGCGCAGTCCATTGAGCACCATTTGGTGGTCATCCACGACGACGACGCGTAGCGGCCCCTCAGTCCGCCTGCTCATGAAAAGCAGCCTACGCATCGCGGCGGGTGAACATGTCCAGCAGCGGACCGGTGAGCAGGGTCGTGACGATCGCGGCGATCACGAACGCGATGTGCATCGGCTGGGTGATCGTGCCCGCTTGCTGGGCGACCAGCGCCATCGCAAGCGTGATCAGGCCGCCGCAGCTGAGCATCGCCCCCACGGCGCCCGCTTGATGCCATGTCATGCCGGTCGCCCGGCTGACCAGCATGCCCACACCGGCTTTCCCGAGCAGCAAGACCAGCAGGAACAGCGCGATACCGGCCAGGTGCTCGAGCCGGAGCGCCCGAAGATCCGTCTGCAGCCCGGAGACTGCCAGGAACACCGGGATGCCGAATACCATGACGAACTGCTGCAGCCGCTCGATGACGGCCGCGCCCAGCCCATCGCGCTGGGGGACGGCTGCGCCGAACAGCAGGCCGCCGGTCAATGCGTGCACTCCGATCTGGTCGGCTGCCAGCGCGGACAGCAACGCCCCGGCGAGCAGCACGGTCAACAGGTCGCCATCCAGCGGCATGTCAGGCCGGAACCGGCGAGCGAGCAGGCCCGCTAGCAACGGTCTGACCAGTCCGAAGAGAACACCGAGGAGTGCAGCGGTGAGCGCTAGCCGGGTGCCGATCGCCGCCGGCACATCGGAGGCCCGGGCCGATCCGGTTGCCACCGCGATCACCACGAACGCCAGCGGCGTGGTGACCGCCGCCGCGCCCAGGCCGAGCGCTCCGATCCGGGTGGCGATCAAATTCTTGTCCTGCAGGATCCGCGCGATCACCGGCAGTGCGGTGGCTGCCAGTCCGGCTCCGACGACCAGCACGTGGCTGGTAAACGGAACGGCGCGTCCATCCGGAAGTTCGGCGACCCGCCAGATCCCCGGCTCGTCGAGAACGATTGCCACGCCGGCACCCAGGACGAGCGGGGATGCGACGGCGGCCACCCCGACAGTGACGACCTGCCACCCCCACCCCGCCAGCAGCCGCTGCGGCACTTCCAGCCCAACCATAAACATGAACAGCACTAGCGCGAGCAGTCCGAGCAGGTTCAGGAATGCATAGGCCGGCAGCGGGTAGATCGCGTTGGTCAGGCCGGTTCCGTCATGTGCCGGCTCCCCCGTGCTGGTGACCCCCGCGGCGAGCCGTCCACCGAGCACGGTTGGGCCGATCAGGATGCCGGCGATCATCTCGCCGACCACCCGCGGCTGGCGCAGCCAGACGAACAGCCCCCCGGTCAACCGGGCCACTAGCAAGATCAAGGCAAGGTCGGCGAGCACGTACCCGACCACGTCGGTCCCCGGGAGCTCGGGCGGGGGCGGCGACACCGCCGCACGGTAGCCTGGCCGTCGCTAAATCTGCAGCATGTAGATGCAGAAGCGCAGATCCAGATGCGTGAAGTCCCGATGGCGCACGAAGCCAGCGCCCTCGTAGAGCGCCCGTGCGGCCACCATCATCTCCGCGGTGTGCAGGCCCACCGTTGGTGCATGATCCGCCCGAGCCATGGCCAAGCAATCCTCGGTGAGGGCGCGGGCGACACCGCGGCCGCGCAGCGCCGGGTCAACCGCGAGCACCCGGATCACTGCCCACTCCGGTGGCACCCGCCGGTAGTCCTTGGGCCCGGGCGGGAGGTAGGTGACCGTGCCGGCCAGCTGGTCGCCGAGTCGCCCGATCCGCAACCGTCCCGGAGCGCCGGGCTCGACGACCTTGGCGATGTTGCCGGTCATCCGTACCCAGTTCGCCGGGGTCAGCCACGGTTCGAATTCCGCATACGCGGCGCTGACCAACCGGTGCACGGCCGGCAGGTCCGCCGCAACGGCTGATCGCACTTCGATGACCTGCCGCGACGTTTGGTCAGTGGTCATGCGGGTATCTCCTCCTGCTGGCCGTTCCGCAAGCTTGGTGCCGGGTACACTCAGTTAATTGTCCACTCCAAGGTTGGTAATCGTGCTTCCGAAACCCGAGGCATCCGCTGACGAGCCTGTTATCGTCGTTCACGACCCTGCGGATCCCGAGAGTGGCCGCGTTGTCGTTGTTGACCCTGCGGATCCCGAAAGTGGCCGCGAGCGGGTGATGCGAGCGGCGTATGACCTGTTCAGCCGCCAGGGCACCCGCACTGTCGGGGTGGACGCAGTGATCGGGGAAGCGGGCGTCGCGAAGATGACGCTGTACCGTAACTTCGCCTCCAAGGACGAGCTCATCCTTGCCTTCCTCGAGCGTCGCGAGGCTCTCTGGACACATGGCTGGGTGCGGGCGGAATCGCAGCGGCGCGGGCACACCCCAGCTCAGCGTCTACTGGCCATCTTCGAAATCTTCGGTGAGTGGTTCGCCCAGCCGGATTTCGAAGGTTGTTCCTTCATCACCACGCTGCTCGAGGTAACCGCCCGGGACAGTCCGGTCCGCAACGCTAGTGTCATGCACTTGGCGAACATCCGCGGTTACCTCTGTGAGCTCGCGGCTGAAGCTGGGGTGGAGGACCCTGATTCGTTCGCCCGGCAGTGGCACATCTTGATGAAGGGCTCAATCGTTGCCGCAGCCGAAGGGGACATTCACGCGGCCTCGCGAGCCCGGGAACTCGGAATGCTCCTACTCGAACACCACGGAATAGCTCCGTAGTCACGGGAGGAGGATTCCAACCGCCAGGAGGCAAGGCGATGGACGCACGGGAGCCCCGGATGGTGCTCGAGGAGCTGTGCGCGGGTCAGACGGTGATCTGTGATGGCGCGATGGGCACCATGCTGCATGCAGCCGGGGTATCGCTGGACCGTTCGCTACCAGAGCTCAATCTCTCGCGTCCGGCCCTGGTTCGTGACCTGCACGCGGCGTATGTCAGCGCAGGCGCCCGGATTCTGCAGACCAACACTTTCGGTGCCAACCGACTCCGGCTGGCCGGGGCCGGGCTGGAGGACAGCGTCTCGGAGATCAACATCGCGGGCGCCCGGCTGGCCCGGGAGGCCGCTCAGCAGGCGGGGCGTCCGGTCTTGGTCGCTGGGTCGGTCGGACCAGCGGTCAGCGCCCCCGCGGTGCGCCGAGTACCGGCTGGGGCCCGGGAGCAGACGCTGCGCGAGCAGATCGTGGCGCTGTGTGACTGGGTCGACCTGATCATCCTGGAGACTTTCGGCGACCTGGAGTCCCTGATCCAGGCGGTCGAAGTCACCACGTCGTGCACCGACCTGCCGGTAGTGGCCCAACTGACGTTCGGCGACGACGGCCGGACGCTACGTGGTGAGGATCCCGCGCAGGCCGCCGCGGTGCTCTCCAGCCTGCGGGTGACCGCGTTGGGTGCCAACTGCACAGTCGGCCCCGCGGTGCTGGTGGATGTGGTCGGTGAGCTGGCTCGCGCCACCGACCTGCCGGTGTCCGTGCAGCCCAATGCGGGTGTGCCCCACCGGCATGGCAGGCAGATCCGCTATGCCCGTAACGCGGCGTATTTCGCTGAGGCCGCGCCACGGTTCGTGGCCGCGGGCGCCACCGTGCTGGGTGGCTGCTGCGGGACGACACCTGCCCACGTCCGGGCGGTCTCCCAGGCGGTTGCCGCGTTGCCCCCGGCTCAGCGCGCCACCCTGCGCCCACCGGTGACCGGCGCGACCATCATGCGAGGCGTACCAGCGAGACCTGAGGCACCCTGCCCCGGTTGGCCGTGGGAGGGCGAGCTGGTGGTGGCCGCCGGGTTGCAGGCTCCGCACGGCCCGCAGGTACCGGAGTTCATCGAGCGGGCAACCATGCTGCGCGCGGCCGGCGCGGGGATGCTGGCCATCATCGAACCAGCGCCGCCTGCGGCCCGGATCAGCCCAGTCGGCGCCGCCGTGGCGGTCAGCGAGCGGGTGGGCAGCGAGGTGCTGTTGTCGGTGGAGGCCGCCGACCGCAACCTGGCGGCCCTGCAAGCCGACCTGCTCGGTGCGTACGCGCTGGGTCTGCGGGTCATCGTGTGCCGAACCGGCAGCCCGCGGGTGGCCGGCGACTACCCCAGCGCCGGTGGCGGTTCACCTTGGGACGTCGACTCCGTCGGGCTCGTCGCCATGCTTGGTGCGCTCAATGAGGGCATCGACTGGCGAGGCGTTGCCACCGCGGAGCGCACCAGGTTCGTGATCGGCGCCATGTTGCGCACCGCACCCAATGATCTGGCCCGCGAGCTGGACAAGGCGGAGGCCAAGCTGCGCTCCGGGGCGCATTTCCTGGTGACCGACGTGATCTATGACGTCGACGAGGCGACCAGCGTGCTTGACGCGGTGCGGGCGCGCGGGGTGACGCTGCCGGTGCTTGCGACGCTCGCTCCGTTCGAAGACATCCGTACCCTGCAAAGGCTGTCCAATGAAGTTGCCGAAGTATCGATCCCGCTGTCTGCCCTGGCGGCCGCCCGGCGCAACCGGCACCACCCCGAACAGACCGTCGAGCTCTCGGTGCGCGTGGTGGAGAAGCTGCGACACCTGATTGCCGGTGTCGTCGTGCAGGTGCCGAGCGGGATGGACGAGCCGGCGGTACAGCTGGTGGAAGCTCTCGCGCAGCTGCGCTCGGGCCCGTGACAAGCCCGGGGACGCACGAGCCCACACCGGCCTGGGGCGGCAACACCGCGCTGAGCGGGCTGTCCCGGCAGAATTCGATCTACCGGCGGACCATGGCCGTCTGTGACGAGCTGGCGGACGCGGCGCTGGGAGGGGCCGACCCGGTGCGGCTCACTGAGGTGTTTGCCCGGCTGGTCGGCAAGCGGATCGTATTGCTCGACAGTGCGTTCCGGCTGCGGGCCCAGGCCGGCCGCTCCGGCTCATCCCGAGGGCTGCGGTGGAACCGCACGGATCCCAGCGTCGACCGGTTGCTGCGCGCGCTTGAGGCTTCGCGGCGACCACTGCGGATCCCGGCGATTCCCGGATCACTGCTCGACGAGACCTGCTTGGTTGCTCCCGTTGTGGTCCGCGAAACCAGCCTGGGTTACCTGCTTGTCCTCGACGAGCAGGTCACGGCCGACGGCTTCGAGGTGCAGCCCGACGACGCCGAGTTCCTCACTGTCACCTACGCGGCCACGCTTTTCGCGTTGACTCTGGCGCATGAGCAGACCAGTGCAGAGCTGGATCTGCGCTATCGCAGCAGCGTGGTTGACGCCCTGGCCTCAGGCCATTTCCTGGACGCCCAGGATGCGCAGCGCAAGGTCCGGTCGCTGGGACTGCGTGATGGGGTGCCACTACGCGTCGCGATGCTGCGCCCGGCACCGTTGGACGCGGCGGCGGCGATGCAGCGGATCGCAGCGATGTTGCCGGCCGCGGCCGCCGCCGTGCGCGACGGCGCGCTGGTCGTGATCGTTCCCAGTGATCCGAGCACCGAGGCCTTCTCGGAGTTGTGCGGGCTGGAGCAGGGCGCCACCTGCGGGGTGAGCGAGCGGGTGGACTCCCCGGAACTTGTACCCCGCGCGGTGCGCCAGGCCGAGCGGGCGATCGACCTGGCCCTGCGGCTGGGTCGGGCCGGCCAGCCGGTCCGCTACGAGGAGCTGGGTATCTACCGGTTGCTGTGCACCATCGGCGACATGCAGCAGTTGATGGGGTTTGCCCGTGATGTGCTCGGGCCTTTGCTCGACTATGACGCCGAGCATCGCACCGACATGGTGCACACTCTGTCGGTGTACCTGCATCACCACGGCAGTCATAAGCGGTCCGCCCGCACGTTGCACCTGCACGCCAATACCGTCGCCTACCGCGCTGCGCGTATCGAGGCCATCACCGGGCTGGATCTCGGTGATCCCGATGATCGGCTGGTTGCGCAGGTGGCTGTCAAGATAATCGAGTCGCAAGGTTCAGCAGAAACCGGCAGCCAGGATTGAGCCGCAGCCAGACCTGCCGCTATGTTAGCGGAACGAATGGTCCCTCATTTTGGCCGCGTAGGCGCCGATAGCGAAGCAGCAGTGCGTCCTCAGCAGCAAGCGCACCTACCAGCTCCATCCGTCGAGAAGAGTCTCGGCCGGTACCCGACGTGATGCGTCCCGCGCCACCTCCTGTGATGAGCGGGGCGACCGTGAGACACAATTCATCGACGGCATCCGCCTCGTGGAAATTGCCAAGCAGGGTTGGCCCTCCCTCGCACAGCACACGATGCAATCCGCGGCGATGCAGCTCATCGATAATCGCCTGGGGGGTGAGCTGTTCCAGCAGTACAATCTCGCCGCCCGCTTCGCGAAGACGGTCGCGGCACCTTTTGGGTGTAGACTTCAGCGTCAGAATCAACGGCGGCACGAATGTATCGGTGAACAGCAAGCTGTCTGGATCAAGCGCCGCCGACCCGGAGACAACGGCGATGGGTGGATACGTGTCGCGGCCTCGTGTCGGACGGCGCGCTCCATTGTAGTTCTCGACACGGACCGTACCAGCGCCAACAAGGATCACCTCCGCGAGTTCCCGAAGCAGCTCGAAGACTATGAGATCCGCCGCTGAGCCAAGCCCGCTGGTCTTGCCATCCACCGCGACGGCACCATCAAGGCTGGACACCATGTTCACTCTTACGTGTGGGGCTGTAATCCCGTCGGGCCAGGCATAGTGGGCGGCGAGTGCAGTGTCGTCGAGCGCTTCTAGGGCTGTGCTGGGTGGCCACAGGCGAAGCATCTTCTCGTCTCCAATACATAGGCCGCATTTCCTAGCGTCAGCTGATTTATGTGAGATTGTGGCGAGTTACCGCTGGTGGCCGCCAACCGAGAACGGCTTCCACGACCGCTATTCCAGAACGCATAGACGCCACGTCGTGAACGCGTACTATCCTTGCTCCCTGCAATATGCAGAGGATAACTGTGGCGAGAGTTCCTTCCGTCAGCTCGCCGACGGGAAGGCCCAGCGTCTCGGCGATGAAGTCCTTGTTTGAGACTGACGCAAGCAAGGGGTAGCCAAGTGTTGCCAATTCGCCGAGTCGCCGTGTCAGCTCGAGCGAGTGCACGGTGTTCTTGTTGAGGTCATGGCCGGGATCAATGATTATTTTATCACGCGACACGCCTCGGGCTTCCGCGAAACTGGCACGTTCTATGAGAAAGTTATGGACTTCAAACACGACGTCGGTATAGTGTGGCCGGGAGAGCCATTCACCCGGTGCAGCTTTGCTGTGCGTAACGATGAGTGTTGCTCCTGCAGCTGCGACGACCTCGGCCATGAGTGGGTCGTGAAGTCCAGATGTGTCATTAACGGCATCAGCCCCCATATCGATCGCTTGACGTGCCACCTCTGCCCGGAATGTGTCGACCGAAATCACCGCGTCCGTTTTGTCCCGGATTTCTTGGATCAGCGGTAGTAGTCGAGCTAACTCATCCTTCTCATCAACCTCTTTAGCCACGGGCGAGAACGGGACCGCGCCGATATCAAGCCAATCAGCACCTTGCCTCAATGCTTGCTCTGCAGCCTCAACGGCCTTGTCGAACTCGAACGTACGCCCTCTATCGTAGAATGAGTCACGTGTTCGATTGATGATACCCATGATGACGACTTGCTGGGAGAAGTCAAACGTCTTGCGGCCTACGGTCCGAATCGTCTGGCCCATGTCTGGGCTGACAAACGTAGACATGGGAATCGATCAAGCTCGCTAGCGTGCTCAGCGGCTAGGGTGGCGTAGTGAGCTGATCACCAGCATCAGGCCGACGGCCAGCGCTATCACCGCGAGTACCCAGCGGGCGTCCACCGCGGGCAGCCAGCTGATGCCGCCGATCAGCGCGGTGGCGGCGATGCCCAGCGCGCCCAACCCGACCGCCAGAGTGAGCAGGTCCGGTCCGCACCGTGGGGCCCCGGCATCCGCCTCGCTGGTGTGGTCAGGTGCTGGTTGCGCCATCGGGTCCGTTTCACTCATCATTCGCGCTCCACCTGGACATTGCCCATACCAGCGTGCACGTCCAGCACCAGCCGACCACCCCCGGGGCCATCGGACCCGTTGTCGGTCAGCTCCACCCGGGCCGGACGGCTGCTGTTGCCGGTCACCCCCAGGCAGTCGACCTCGCCGACCTGTGCCCGGCAGACCACGTGCGCATCGACATTCGGCGGCAAGAGGACCTCAGTCTCCCCTATCCCGACCCCCACTGCGGTGGTGACAGTTTGCCCTTGCGCGAGCTGAAGCTCGGAGAGGTCCAGGTAGCCGTCGCCCATGGTGACGTCATAACGCGGCTGCACCTGGGCGGCCGTGACAGGGTTCCAGTGGGTCTCCCCGAGCGTGAAGCCAGACACTGGAGCGGCTTGCAGTATCCAGGTGAGCAATGCCAGCGGGATGGCGACCAGGATCAGTCCCCGCCCGCTTCGCAACAGCGAGCCCGCTATCAGGCCGAGTCCGACCACACCCAGCAGCAGCGCGGCGATCTGAGCGGTCGACAGCGCGGGCCAGATCGCCAACGCGATTCCGCCGGCCAGCAGCGCGAGCCCGAGAGTGATCGGAGTGACCTTGGATCGGGAGCCGCGGACCGGTGAAGGTTGTGGTGGCGCTGCCGGTGCAGGTTCGGGCAGGTCCCAGGCGAATGGGGCCGCCCCAAGGGGGTCCCACGCTGGGGGAGCAGGCCGGTCGTTCGTCACGGCCGTGCCCGGTTCGCCCTGCGGCCCCGACCCATGCTCGGCAATGCTCGCTGTCCCGGTTGTCCCCGCTGCAGGAACCGAGTCGGACGGGGCCGGAGCCTCTCCCAACGTAGCTCGCGACCGATGCAGCAGAAACATCACTCCCACCGCCACGGCGAGGGCGAGCACGCCGGAGGGCGGCCCGTCGAACACGCCTGCGGTTACCACAAATAACAGCAGCATGAGCACCACTGTGAGCACTGGCGACATGGAGCTGCGGCCCCGTCCGAGCAGACTCTCCGCGGCGGAGACCCGGTCTCCCTCGGCTGGCAGCAGTAACCAGCCGAGCAGGTACATCAGCAAGCCCATCCCGCTGAACATGGTGGCCACGATGAACGCCACTCGAACCAATACCGGGTCGATGGCATACCGGCGCCCGATCGCCGCTGCGACTCCGCCGATCTTGCGGTCGTCGCTTCGGCGGTGCGGCCTGGTGGCCCAGAAGTCGCTGGCAGTGTGCGGCACGTTGATCTCGCTCACGCCCTTGAGCTTGGTCCGCGAGGACGTCAAGCACCATCCGGGTTCACCCTGATCCGTCCCCGGGTTGGGGGATACCGGGGTCGACCCTGATACCCCCGATCTGCCGGACGTGTGACGATGATGCGCATGAGCACATCGGCGGAGCAGGAGGCCGGCAGTCCCCCGGCCCTCCAGCCGGTGCATGGGCAACCTCCGGCGCCAGGCCGAGCCCCGGACGGTACCGGGTCACCACTGCGTCGGCATCGGTCCAGCCGGGTCATCGCCGGGGTGTCCAGCGGGATCGCCGAGCATCTTGGTGTGCCGGTGCTGTGGGTGCGGCTGGTCTTCGCGGTGCTCGCCGGCCTCGGTGGGGCCGGGTTGGTGGGCTATGCGCTGCTGTGGGCTTTCGTACCGGCGACCGAAGCTGGTGCCGGCCGGCCGAGTACCGCGCGGGAGCGGCAGCAGGCAGTCGGCCTGGTCATGCTCGGCGTGGGTCTCGCACTGGCCGGTGCCGCCCTGGACACTGGATGGGGCGGCTGGGTGACCGGCCCGCTGGGGATTGCCTTGGTCGGTGCGGGTGTCGTGTGGCGGGAAGCCGACGCCGCCCAACGGACCCGCTGGCGCAGTGGTGCAGGGGTGTTGTTCGGCGGCGGGCGGATGGCCCTGCTTCGAGTGTTGGCCGGAATCGTGCTCGTGACCAGCGGGATCGCTGTGTTCCTACTTAATCAGGACAACCTGGGTCAGCTCCGGTTCGCGCTCCTCGCCGCGGCCGCGACCCTGGTCGGCGTGGCTGTTCTCACCGTGCCGTGGTGGTTACGGCTCATGCGCGCGTTGGGCGAGGAACGCCGGGCCCGGATTCGCACCGAGGAACGGGCCGAGATCGCCGCGCACCTGCACGACTCGGTGCTGCAGACCCTGGCCCTGATCCAGCAGCAGTCCGACTCAGCCCGGGAGGTTCGCCGGCTGGCCCGGGGTCAGGAGCGAGAGCTACGTTCCTGGCTCTACGGTCCGCGCGGCTACGGACTTCCGGTCTCCAACGGCGCCGGTGGCACTGCGGTCGCCGAGTTCGCGGCGACGCTCAACGCCGCTGCCGGCGAGGTGGAGGACACGTACGCGGTGGGTGTCCAGGTCGTCGTCGTGGGCGATTGTGTCCTCGAGGAGCCCCTGACAGCGCTGCTGCAAGCCAGCCGGGAAGCGATGGTCAACGCAGCCAAACACGCCGGGGTCGCCGAAGTCAGTGTGTATGCCGAAGTCGAACCCGGGCAGGTACACGTGTTCATCCGGGACCGGGGCGTCGGATTCGACCCTGCCGCTGTTGCCGACGATCGGCACGGCCTGGCGGACTCGATCCGCGGCAGGATGGAACGCCACGGTGGCACGGTGACCCTGCGCACCGCACCCGGGGAGGGCACCGAAGTGCAATTGGCCATCGCGCGCCGCACGGCCGGAGAGGAATCTTCTTCATGACCGACGACGCACTTCGTCCCGCAGAGGCCGCATTATGACAGTTGAGGTTTTTTTGGTCGACGATCACGCTTTGTTCCGTACTGGCGTCAAGGCCGAGCTGGACCGGGCTGGTTCGGCGGAACCGGGCCTGCCACCGGTCGTCGTGGTCGGTGAGGGCGGATCAGTGGAGGAAGCGATCACCGGCATCGCGCACCTGCGTCCCGACGTCGTGCTCCTCGATGTGCATATGCCCGATGGCGGCGGCGCCGAGGTGCTGCGCCGCGTGCGACCCGCGCAGCCGGATGTGGTGTTCCTCGCGCTGTCGGTATCCGATGCGGCCGAGGACGTCATCGCGGTGATCCGGGCCGGGGCACGTGGGTACGTGACCAAGACGATTTCCGGTCGGGAACTGGTGGACGCGGTGCGCAGAGTGCACGCGGGCGACCCGGTATTCTCCCCGCGGCTGGCCGGCTTTGTGCTCGACGCGTTCACCCACCGACCCGGGGCGGCACCGGTGGGTGACCCGGAGTTGGACCTGCTCACCCCTCGAGAGCGCGATGTGCTGCGGCTGTTGGCCCGTGGCTACGCCTACAAAGAGATCGCCGCAGAGCTGTTCATCTCGATCAAAACGGTAGAGACCCACGTGTCGTCGGTACTGCGCAAGACCCAACTCTCCAACCGTTACGAGCTGTCCCGATGGGCTTCTGACCGCCGCCTGGTGTAGCCACGCACCCTCGAAACGCCTCATCCGCCCGCGAGTGTGAAGGTACCGAGCCTGGAGGCGGACTCGATCAGTAAGCGACCGTCGGGCGCGGTGCCCATGGTGAGCCGGTAGCGCTCGAAGGTCGGCCGCCGGTTCTCCGGGTCGAACTGGAGGTTCACCAGCACGGTGTTGCCCGTCACGGTGAGCCCGCGAATGCTGATCTGATCGATCTGGCTCCAGAACTGGTCATAGCCCGCGAAGCCGCGAGCAGCCTTGGCGCGCTCGGCAGCGCCGAGGTACTGCCACGCCGTGTCAGTGTCCTCAGGCAGTAGGCCGTAGTACGTGCGCACGGCCTGTTCCAGCTGGGTGGATCGGGGCTGTGCAGGTCCCGGTGAGGCCGGCGCCGATGGCGGGCCGTTCGCGCCGGGTGCTGGTGGCAGTGCAGACGTGGCTACTGCTGGTTGGTTGCGTCCATCGCTTACCCAGGTGACGGTCAGCACCGCAACAAGCAGGACAAGGCAACCGGCGGCCGCCAGCAACACCGCCGGGCGCCCCCTCAGGGTCCGATTCTGCGCCGCGACGTCGCGTCCGGCAGCCCCCGGCGGCCAGCCGGAAGTGAGGTTCAACGCGGTGGGCGCGGGGGTGGGTGTGGCGATCCGCGGTCGCCGCGGGGGGATCGCTCCGGATGTGTTCGGTGCTGCGCCGGCCGGGCCTTCTACCGCACCGAGCGCGGCAGTTGCATCAGACATCGAAGGACGTCGCAGCGGGTCGTCGGCCAGCAGCTGCATCAGGACCGCGGAAAGCGGCCCCGCCTGCTGTGGGGGACGCACCCGACCTTCAGCGACGGTCCGCAGCAGCGCCAAGGTGTTCTCGTCCAACCCGAACGGTGGCTGTCCTTCCACCGCGGCGTAGAGGGTGGAGCCCAGCGAGAACACGTCACCAGCAGGGCCGGGCAACTCGCCGCGCGCCACCTCCGGGGCGAAGTAAGCCGGCGTGCCGGCCAGTACGCCGGTGCGGGTCACAGTGGCGTCCCAGCTCGCCCGAGATATTCCGAAGTCGGTGATCTTGACGGTCCCGTTGCGACCGAGCAGGATGTTGCCCGGTTTCACGTCTCGGTGCACGATCCCGGCTTTGTGGGCGGCAGCGAGCGCGGCAGCCACCTGCCTGCCGACCCTTGCTGCCTCCTGCGGCGGCAACGTGCCCTGCTCGGCGAGAACCGTGGCCAGGCTGCGTGACGGCAGGTACTCCATGACCAGCCACGGCACCACCCGATCACCGGTACCGGTGCTGCCGCCGTCAAGGGCCACGTCGTACACGCAGATCGCATGCGGGTGCTGAAGCCGAGCGGCGATGCGGCCCTCGCGCATTGCCCTGGCTCTGGCCGTCTCTGCCTCCGCCTCGGCCAGCCCAGGCTGCATCAGCAGCTCCTTGAGGGCGACCGTGCGGTCCAGTCGCACATCGTGCGCTCGCCAGACCACACCCATCGCGCCGGTGCCGATCGGCTGGTCGAGGCGGTAGCGGTCGGCGACGAGCCGAGCATCGGCGTTCACCTGCTGCGCTCCTCGCTCACGTGCTCAGGGTAGGGGCTTGACGGCCCGACGCGGCCAGGCGTCGGTGTCCGGTCCCTTCAGTGGGCTGGGCGGTTGCGGGATATCAGCCGCCACTGTGAAAGCGCTCCCGGGTTTGCTGCAGGGCTTGGTAGCCGATCACGCCGCTACCCGCCCCGGCCACAATGGCCAGAACGTCGGCGAACGACCCTCCGGTGGTGAGCAACAGCGCGAGCATAGCCACGCCCAGCGTCGCGACAGCCACCGGAACCCGACTCCGAACATACTGGTCGACCGGGCCCCCGCCGGCTCGTCGGTTCGCTGCCGACCCCAGCATCGCCAGGTATCCGCCGTGCCCGAGCGCGGCCAGCAATCCGGCGAGGGCGGCGAGGACAGCAATGAGATGCACCATGGAACCAGTGTGCCCGGCGCGGCGCCGGTTGGGGGACGGCAGGCGTACAAACGGGGTAGGCGAGGGCGATCAGCGACCGAGCCGGCCGCGCCCAAGACGCAGCAGCAGCATCGCCAGCTCGTGGCCCTCGGGGCCCAACTCCCGGTACCGGTCCAGGACAGCCATCTCGCGGCCGTGCACAACCCGCGGGCCACCGGCGGCTCGCCGGGCGACGCCGATCGCCTGCGACACCGCGGTGCGGCGCTGCACCAACCGCAGGATCTCGGCGTCGAGGTCGTCGATCTCAGTACGCAGCGCGGCGAGGTCGGTCATGGCGCCCTCCTGGACTTTAGGCGCCGCCTCGCTGGTGGTGTGAGTGGGCATCTCGGTGGCCTCCTAGATTCTGTCCCGGAGTCCGTGTCCCTGGGTTCCCTGGCAGCGAAACGCCCCGGGTCCGTGGACTCCGGGGCGTCGTGATGGTTTGAGGTTCTGCGTCACACCATCACGGGCACCGGGATCCGGTACCCGTAAAAAAAGCGGTGGCGACTCAGCACGGCACAGAGTTTGCCACGTTGCCTGGTGCGCCGTCCACCTTCCCATCGCAGGGCGGGTCCTGCTCGCTCATCCTGTGCACGGCCGCGGCCAGCACGGTAAAGCCCAGTACAGCCACCACCACCGATACCACCAACAGCGCCACCAGCCGGCCTGTGGAGTCGTAGATCGCCTGACCGGTCCCGCCGGCCAGCACCCCCAGGACAACGTAGAAGGTCGAGTACATCAGTGCGCCGGTCGCGGTGAGCCGGATAAAGCGCTTCGGCGGCACTCTCAAGGTGCCCGCCAGCAGTGGGATCAGGTAGTTGAGCAGTGGCATGAACTGAACCAGCGCCAGGGTGCGACCGGCCGGGCCACGCAGCAGCTGCTCTGCCTGTTTCCACCGTTCGGGCCGGACCCGCCGGCCCAGCCAACTGTGCCGGATGGCGGCACCGTTGCGGCAACCCACCGCGTAGCTGACGCTGTAACCCAGCACGGTTCCGATCACGGCACCCGCCACCACGATCGGCGCGCCGTCCAGGCCCACCGCGGCCGCCGGGACCAGCAGCAGCAGGTCACCCGGCAGCATCGCACCGATCAGGGCCAGGCCGTCCACGAACATCACCAGCACCACCACGACCAGCAGCAGGGCCGGAGAAACCTTCGACACGTGCTCAAGCCAGCTGACGGGATCCACGGCACCTCCTGCCGGTCTGGCTCTGCCGGGGTGGCCTCGGTGAAACTCTGCCTTCTCGAAGGATTATCCGCCACACCGGCCATATCGGTGGACTCCGCCCTCAACGGACTCTGAGCGATATCCAGCAGTATCCGGACGGTCGGTGCTTGCCGGTAACGTGGTCGCCACGATGAGTGCCTCCGTTGCCAACTCTTCTGGCCCCGCTACCGGCGCAGCCGCTCCACGGGATCTGCTCGCCGGACTCAACCCGCAGCAGCGCGCGGCGGTGCAGCATGCCGGTTCCCCGCTGCTGATCGTCGCGGGAGCCGGGTCCGGCAAGACCCGAGTGCTCGCCCACCGCATCGCCTACCTGCTCGACCAGCGCGGTGTGGCGCCCGGGCAGGTGTTGGCGATCACCTTTACGAACAAGGCCGCTGCCGAGATGAGGGAGCGGGTCACCGCGCTGGTCGGCAAGCGTGCCGCGGTGATGTGGGTGTCGACGTTCCACACGATGTGCGTGCGGATCCTGCGCCGGGAAGCTCGGCTCCTCTCGGGAAACCTTTCCGGGCTGACGTCGAACTTCTCCATCTACGACGCCGACGACACCCGTCGCCTGATCACGATGGTCTCCCGTGATCTGGACCTGGACCCCAAGCGCTACCCGGCGCGGACCTTGGCAGCGAAGATCTCGAACCTGAAGAACGAACTGGCTAACCCCTATAGTGCCGCCGCCACCGCGTCCGATGACCTCGATCGCCGGGTGGCGGAGGTGTTCGCTGCCTACCAGCGGCGGTTGGTTTCGTCGAACGCGCTGGACTTCGATGATCTGATCATGCGCACCGTCGAGCTGCTGCAGACCTTCCCCGATGTTGCCGAGTACTACCGGCGCCGGTTTCGCCATGTCCTGGTCGACGAGTACCAGGACACCAACCATGCGCAGTACGTGCTGGTCCGTGAACTGGTCGCACCGCCGGTCGAGGGTGAGAGTCCCGCGGAGCTGTGCGTGGTGGGCGATGCCGACCAGTCCATCTATGCCTTCCGCGGGGCCACGATCCGCAACATCGAGGAGTTCGAGCGGGACTTCCCGGATGCCCGGACGATCCTGCTGGAGCAGAACTACCGGTCCACCCAGACGATTTTGTCCGCAGCGAACGCGGTGATCGCCCGCAACGCCGACCGCCGGGACAAGCGGCTGTGGTCGGCCGCGGGGGAAGGCGAACTGATCGTCGGCTATGTCGCCGACAACGAGCATGACGAGGCCGCGTTCGTCGCCTCGGAGATCGACCGGTTGGTAGACGCCGGGCAAGCACGGTTTGGTGACGTGGCGGTCTTCTACCGGACCAACAACTCCTCCCGGGTGTTCGAGGAGATCTTCATCCGGTTGGGACTGCCCTACAAGGTGGTCGGCGGGGTGCGCTTCTACGAGCGGCGCGAGGTCCGCGACGCACTGGCCTACCTGCGGGTACTAGCCAATCCCGAAGACACGGTGTCGCTGCGCCGGATCCTCAACACGCCGCGCCGGGGAATCGGGGACCGCGCCGAGGCGGTGCTGGCCACCTACGCCGAGCGAGAGCGAATCTCTTTCGCCGCGGCACTGCGCGCTGCCGCGGCCGGCCAGGAGATCCCGCTGCTCAATCCCAGATCTCGCAACGCGATCACGGCGTTCGTGGTGATGATGGATGAGCTGCGGGAGAAGGTGGCAGCAGGCGAGGAGGTTGCGCAGATCTTGGAGGCGGTGCTCGAACGCACCCGGTACCGGGCCGAGTTGGACGAATCAGAGGATCCGCAAGACGCCTCCCGGCTGGACAACCTCACCGAGCTGGTGACCGTGGCGCGCGAGTTTGTTACCGAAGGCGGCCCAGTGGTGCTGGCCGATGACGGTGGCGTCGAGCCCGGGTCGCTGGCGGCGTTCCTGGAGCGGGTTGCGCTGGTCGCCGACGCCGACCAGATCCCGGACGACGATGGGTCATCCGGTGGTGTGGTGACCTTGATGACCTTGCACACCGCCAAGGGCCTGGAATTCCCGGTGGTGTTCCTCACCGGCTGGGAGGACGGGATGTTCCCGCACCTGCGTGCGCTGGGCGATCCCACCGAGCTCGCTGAGGAACGCAGGCTGGCCTACGTGGGGCTGACCAGGGCACGGCACCGGCTGTACCTGTCCCGGGCAGTTACCCGGTCCGCCTGGGGCCAGCCGATGACCAACCCGGCGTCACGCTTTCTGGCCGATGTGCCCGAGTCACTGGTGCACTGGCGGCGCGAGGAACCTGACCGTGCCGGCCCGGTCGGGCGTACGGTCTTCGGCCGTCGCGGGTTCAGCGGGAACGGAGCCGACGCCACCGGCGGCGATTCCGCGCAGGCTGGGGTAGCGGCCCGCGGCCTGCGCTCAACTCCATTCCAGGGGTGGCAGAACACTCCGGCGCTGTCGCTGGACGTCGGGGACCGGGTCACGCACGACAAGTACGGCCTGGGCACCGTGGTGGCCACCGACGGCAGCGGCCCGCGCGCCACCGCAACCATCGACTTCGGTTCCGCTGGAAAGGTCCGGCTGATGCTCATCGGCGGGGTCCCCCTAGCAAAACTGTAGTTTGGTGCCCTTCAAGTACCGCCAACCCCCCGCCGAGACGTCTTTAACCGCTGCCAACCCCTGACGACCCGGTCGAGGTCACAGGTCGAGTGTCGTGCGGGAACGGTCCAGCAGGCCGGCGAAAAGATCGTCTTCAGGGATGGGCGTTCCCGTGGTGTC
>JALZDU010000141.1 GCA_030862405.1 Actinomycetota bacterium
TGGCCTCGCGGTATCACGCCGCCCAAACCCGACTCCGCAAGTTCGAACAGGCCGGCCCGCCGGAAAAGCTTTCCCAGAAACAAAACATCCAGATTCGCCTGCGCGGCAGCCGCACCGGTAAGCGCGCCGTCAGCTGCGACAACCTGGGGCTGACGGGGCTGATGCAACCCTTTGACCTAGAGCTCTGGTACGGCGACCGGGTGGCCGTGCTCGGCTCGAACGGTTCGGGCAAGACACATTTCCTCCACCTGTTGGCCGCTGGCGGCACCGACCCGACACCCGAGCATCGTCCGGTGGGTGATGTGACCATCCCACTGGTGGCTCACACCGGTAGAGCTCGGCTCGGCGCCCGGGTACGGCCCGGCTGGTTCGCCCAGACCCACGAGCATCCGCAGCTGGCGGGACGCACCCTGCTAGAGATCCTGCACCGAGGTGACGCCCACCGGTCGGGGATTCCCGACGAGGACGCCCGCCGGGTCCTCGGACGCTATGAACTGGCGCACTGCGCCCAGCAGAACTTCGACACCCTCTCCGGTGGACAGCAGGCTCGCTTTCAGATCCTGCTGCTAGAACTGTCCGGAGCTAACCTGCTGTTGCTCGATGAGCCCACCGACAACCTTGATTTGATCTCCGCGCAGGCGCTGCAGGACGCCCTAGACGGCTTCGACGGAACGGTACTGGCCGTCACCCATGACCGCTGGTTCGCCGCTCGATCCTTCGATCGTTTCCTGATCTTCGGTGCCGACGGTCGGCTACGGGAAAGCCCGCAACCCAGCTGGACCGAAGGGCGCGTTGTTCGTCGGGTCGGCATGTAGCGACTGCGCTGGGACTCGGCTAGTCCCCGTTCCCGCGGGTGCCCATGTGATAGATCAACCTTCGTTACGCGCCACGAGAACTGTGCGGACATCAGCCAGGGCCGCATGATCCTTGTCTCTCTCCAGTGCCACCTTGGTCGGGCACTCGATGCTGGTGCACCGGATCTGATCGCGCATCACCATCTCCCCAAGTACAGCAAAGCAACAGCACGCATTGTGCGTGCTTGCACGATGTGTCGGTACTAACGATGCTGGCCCTTATGGAGATCACCAGCGCACGCCAGCAGATCAGCGCCGACCCCGACTGGTACCAGCCCTACGCGATCTCACTGGGCATCCGCGTCGGAAACCTCGTGTTCGTCTCCGGTCAGGCCGCGGTCAACGAGCACGGCAACACCGTCGGCGGGGCCGACTTCGACGCCCAAGCCCGGCAGGCCTTCGCCAACCTCGCCACGGTGCTGCGCCACGCCGGCTCGGGACTCGAGCACGTCGTCAAGGTCACGATCCTGGTCACCGACATGGCCGTCATCGACCAAGTCATCCAACTGCGCCGCGAGTTCTTCACCCCTCCCTATCCGGCGGACACGATCGCCCAGGTCGCGTCCCTGGCACGGCCGGAGTGGCAAATCGAAATCGAGGCGATCGCCGTCATTCCCGATCTCGCATGATTCCATCGGGTAACGCATCCACACTGGTACACGTAATCGGCACCAAGACATCGGTGGGCTGCCGCTTGGACTCATCATGAGAATCTGGCGATCGCAACACGCTAGGTCAGGGCGCCGTCAACAGCTGCACACCCAGCGCATAACCATCCAGGATCAGTTGCCGGATGTAACGTCCTCTTCTGCTGTGATTAGCGCAGTGCCACATCGATAGAGGCTCAAGCCGTCGCGGCGGCTGGTCACGTCTGCTGCGATATCGTGATCCGATGCTTGACCTGAACCTCCTGGACCTGGAGGAGATTGCTGCCGCTCTTGCCGATCAGACCGACTACGAGCATCGCTGGCTGATCAATCCGCAGACCGGACAGGTCGTGGTCTGGACTTCCGACACCGGTATCGACGGCCAGACACCCGTTGACCTCGCTGACCTGGACCTGATCGGCATCGATCCCCTGCCGTCCTTCGTCTGGTACCAGGACATGGCCGACTTCGCCCAGCGGGCCAGCGATGACCAAGCCCGACGCAGGCTAGCGCGAGCCATTGAGGGCAAGGGCGCCTTTCGTCGTTTCAAAGACGTGCTGCACCAAAAACATCCGCACCTGCTGCCGGCGTGGCACGCCTTCCGCGAGACTCGCGCCCAACGCCGTGCGG
>JALZDU010000166.1 GCA_030862405.1 Actinomycetota bacterium
CTGACCACCATTTCGGGCAACTGGGCTTCCGCGTCCGAGTACGCCGCTCTTGCCGCGAGAGTGCCGTCTGGCGCTACTGTGGAGTCTTTCGGCGAGGTCGGCACGGTCGCCTATTTTTGCGACTGCATCGTTGTCGACCGGTTTACCGACCGTGCCCAGGTCGCCGATCTCTTGCGCGCCAAGCGAGCCACGGCAGGCCCGGTTATGCGCACTTTGCTCGACTGGAACTACTACCGATTCAAGGCCGGCCCGCCCATTGCGCCCGTCTACGAGTTCGCGTTTGCCGAAGATCCCACCGGTGTCCATGTGACGTCATGGCGCGCCTACGCCGGCCAGATGGTGGTCCGACCGGCAGACTAGGGACGCCACGACGCCGAGCAGCGGGAAGTGTTGCGGCCCCACGGGCCGCAACAGCACTCGGCGCGATCGTCGACGCCCGTGAGCAGTACCCAGCCCACACTAGGCAGATGCGGTCTTTGCCCGCGACTGCTACCCGCGGCCCGTGGATTGTGCGTCGGGAGGCAGCCGGCGGGGTTCCGGTATTGACCCCAAGAGGACATGTTCTTTGGTGGTGTGCCCCGGAGGAGCTGGTACCGCGGTGGAACTCCGTCGACGAGCGGTGACGACGAGCACCCCGCAGGATGTGATTGAGTACCTAAGGCCACTGGTGCGGCCGAGCGCGGTTCCGCGTCCGGGGATGGGGGGTAAGGGTTGGCGGTACAGGCGTACGCCGCGACGAGCTCGGTTGTCCAGGGCGGCAGCTTGGACCTTCATCTCAACGATGACTCAGGTGGTGGTCTGGACGCCACATTGGTAGTCAGTGAGTTTGTGACTGGGTCGGAGATGGCGCGGTTTGATGTCCATGTCGACGCGAATCCGCCTCTAGACGATCCCGCCGCCGACCGGGGATGGCCAGTCGGGTTCATCCTGCGCGTACCAATCTCGTGGCGGAGTGGCTTGTACACTGCGGACTTCGAGCCCGGAGTTCCTGGACAGAATCGCGTGCTGTTCGTGGTGTGTTCTGTCGATCCCGGGACTGCGGCACGTATTTTAGTTTCGATCCCATTCCCTACGTTTCATGCTTATGTCCTGAGTGGTAAATCCGGTGCCTCGCCGTACTGGAATGAGCAACCGGACCGAGGGCGGCGGGTAAGCCTACACCGACCGCGAGCGAATGGGCCGAAATGGGAGGAGCCGATTCTGCGATGGCTTGCCGGCAGTGGTTATGCCGTCGACTATTGTTCTGGGTTTGACCTGCATGATGGTTTTGACCTGCTTGGCGCCTACCAGTTGCTGGTGTGCATCGGCCACGATGAATACTGGACAGCCCAAATGCGTGACACGGCAGAGCGATTTCTCGCAGGAGGGGGCAACATGGCCTTTCTTTCGGGAAACACGTGCTGGTGGCAATTCCGCCTGGAGGACGATGGCCGTACGTTTGTGTGCTATCGCGACGCAACGGAAGATCCGCTGGTAGGAATTGACAACGCACACGTGACGGTCGAGTGGAGCAGCGCCCCGGTCAACCGCCCGGAGAATGCTCTTACTGGGACCAGTTTTCGCCGTGGCGCGGGCTGTTGGGGCAATACCGCCGTGATGGTCGATGCGGCATGGACGGCGACGTTCGCGGATCACTGGGTGTTCGAGGGAACCGGACTGGTCGACGGTGACACATTCGGGGTAGGGACGGTGGGTTACGAGACCGACGCTGTCGAGGTGGTGGAGGATAACGGCATCCCACGGATTACCGGCCGAGACGGTGCACCGCCATCGTTTGTGGTGCTGGCGCGCGCGGATTTGTCCGACTGGCGTCGCTGGGGCCAGGGGGGCGCGGCCACCATGGGCGTGTTTAGGGCGATCAGCGGCGGGACCGTCTTCAACGCGGCTACCACCGGCTGGGGCAACGGACTCGGCGCTGCTGCGGATCCCATTGTCGACCGTATTACCCGCAACGTGTTGACCAGGCTCTCCCATCCGTGGCCGGCAAATAACTGGGAGCGCATCGGGCACGCGAATTCGGTCACGGCGCTAGCGGCCTGTGAGAATGCCCTCTTCGCTGCAGATGCGCACAATGTGCTGTGGGTTCGTGATCCGGTCGGCCAGAACCTGCATTGGGTTCCGGTGGGGACTGCGAATTTTGTCCGCGCGATGGCCAGTCCCCGCGAGGCGATAGCCGGCCAACCGATTGGCCTCTATGCTGTCACTAACGACGCTCGGTTGTGGCGGCGCGAGCCTGCGATGCACGACGTGGACTGGATCGAGATCGGGGTTGCACCCGCAGTGACGGCGCTCGCCGCAAGCTACGAAGGACTATTCGGCGCCACGTCGGCGAACGACCTTGTATACGTTCGATTCGAACAGCTTGGATCCAGCGCGGATTGGACACGGGTTGGGCACGCAAACAATGTGGTGGCGATGACCAACCTGAACGGTCGACTATTCTGCATCACAACGGATCGGACGCTGTGGATGCGACCACCGCTGCTGCACGAGGCGCACTGGACCGCCATCGGCGCCGTGCCCGACGACGCAATCGGGTTAGCCGGCCACGCCGGAAAGCTCATCATCAGCACCACCACCGATCAACTGTGGTGGCGTGACGCCGTACGGTAACTGGATGCAGGAGCCCCAGCCCTATCATCGCCGTCACAAGTGTGACCATTTCAGGAGTTTAAAGCTCAGGGCAGACGAGTGCTTACCCGCCGGCGGCTACCAGCCATCGCTGCGGCATGAAACAACGCCATCACCAAGCCAGCGACGCTGCTGGTGACCATCTCATACGCGGACCCGGGGGTGTCGGTTGCGGCCAGCAGCCGACGAATAGACCCGGCCGGGCGCCGGCACCGCCGAGCTGGCGTCGTGAAAGCTCGCCGCCATGCAGGCCGAGATCGTCACCTTCCCCTGTGTGGGTATCTGCACGTGCGTTGTGCATTCCGTTAGCCATGCGGACGAGCAGGGAGTGCTCCCCTGGGGTGGCCAAGGCACGTCATTCATTACTGGGTCGGTGTGCTGGATTGACGTGTCGAGCACCGATCCGGGGACTTCTATGCCGGGCTGTTCGGCTGGACTTACCAGATCCACCAGGTGCGGGCGCCACACCACAGCCCTGTGTGCTGGCGGGCCTGGCGGGCGTTCCAGTCCAGGCGGTCACCTAGTGACCTGGACTGTGTATCTGGACCAGCCCCACCATCACACCGCCGCAGTATTATCCGGTGGGGCGGCCAAGTGTTGCATGGATGTCTCCGGGCACGGCAGGGTGCTTATCGGGGCGGATCCGACCGGCGGTGTGATCGGCTTCTGGCGGCCCGCGAAACCGTGAACGATGATCCTACGACGACTGACCCCCTCAAGGCGCGGAACCACTTGGCGGCGCCGTGCGGCGGCCGTAGCTGGCCACCTCAGTGATGATGCGCTGCTCCAACCCGGGGGGCGCCGGAACACCTGGCGTTTGATGTTGAGCAGGCCGCGTTGACCGCAGTTCTCAGGTTCAGCGACCGCGCACAGTCCAGGTCTCAACCACGACGGTGCGGCTGAACAGCATCAGTGACCCACCGTTGGGCACCGCTGAGGGCTTCGGGGTAAAGGCGGATCCGGCAATCTGTACGGACCGGTCCTCCGGCGCGAAGGCCCATCGTAGGCCGGCGTGGACCATCAGCCCGGCAGCGGTAGCCAGGGAGCCGGCCACTGCGGGGTGTCGGCTCGCGCGGCGCAGCCGATCGGGCAGCCTGCCAGAATGCCATCGTGTTGGTCGCTGCTCTGCCCGGCGCGCACGCATTACAGGTCGAGAGATGACCACGGCGGGCAGGCTCGACCGGGTGTTGTGGTCGGAATCGTCCATGCCATCCATCAAACCGGCAAAAGGGGTGTTCTGTAACTACCTCTGTCGACCGACCGCGGACGGCGGCAGCGGCCGGGCCTGGGATCAAGCGCGATCGAACTGGACCGGCAATATTTGTCGCGGGCCACCGTCGTCGGCCTGCTCGAGATGGGACTGGTCGCCCTAGCCTTCGCCACCGCGCTGGCGGTGCCTGCGCTGCGGACCGTCTTCCACGACGGTCGCGTGGGTGCGCCGAGACCGCGTGACCTGCTGTGGCTGTTACTGGTATGCATTCCGTTCGGCACGGTAATCATCGAAGAGGTTGCCTTTCGAGGCGTGATGCCCGCGCTATTCGGCGGTGGTGAACTCTGGCAGTGGAAAGCCGTGCTCCCTGCTGCGATGCTGTTCGGGTTATGGCACGCACTGCCTTCGCTGGCGCTCGGTCAGAACGCCATGGTGCAGGCGAACTTCGGGGATCTGCCGCTCACCGCGGTTTCGGTGCTAGCGATGCTGGCCGCGGCGGGTGCCGGCATCGTGCTGCACCGGTGCCGGCACACTGGCCGCAGTCTGCTCACTCCGGTACTTGTACACCTCGCCACGAACTCAGGCGGACTGCTCGTCGCATGGTGGCTGATGGCCCACCACTGACACCGGTGAACGTGTTGAAACAGACGCGTCGGCTCACAGCCTGTCGCATGATCCGCGAGCAGCAGTAAACATCCCTTTAATCGGACGGCCAAGCTGTAAAGGCGTACGGAGCTATCTACACCCCAACGCCCTCTGTTTGTGTTGAGCTGAGGCAGTACCCGAAAAACGAAATGTAGTACCGGCAGAGTTTCACCACCAGAACCCGGGCGCGATTCGCAGTGGCAGGCGGCATGTGCGGCATGGCCACCTTGCACAGCCAAAACAACGAGTCGACGTTAGTCACCCGGTCGAACCGCTCGCTGGTGACACCGTCAAGCCCGCCGTCCTGCGACATCTGAAGGCCACGTTGCTGTGCACACATCGATCTGCCCGAACTCCTGGACGGTGCGGTCGATCACCTCGCCGCAATGCTGCTCGTCACGGAGCTCACCGGCCACCGTGACGGCCCGACGGCCAGCGTCGAAGACCCAGTGGGCCCTCTTGCCCCCGAGGCGCCCGATGCCCCGGTAACTGTGCTCACCGTGGTCGGGCTGCAGGTCCATATCACCGGGTCAAGTGGGTATCCATTCCCAAGCTGACCACGTCGAGGTGCTCAGCTACCTCGCGCGGGTGGGGCCTGTCTGATGTTTCTCCTTCAGCGTGCCACAGTGAACATGTGAGGGCTGGACCGGTGACATTGTTTCTCTGTGGCGACGTGATGACCGGCCGCGGTGTCGACCAGATCCTTCCGCATCCCAGTGATCCAACACTGCAGGAGGCTCACGTTGAAGACGCGCGCACCTACGTTGAATTGGTGGAGGCGGTGAACGGCCGGATTCCTCGACCTGTCGAATTCTCCTGGCCGTGGGGAGACGTCCTGCCAACGCTTGATGACATCGCGCCCGATGTGCGAGTGATCAATCTGGAGACGAGTGTCACCCAGAGCGAGGAGTTCGCCCCAGCGAAGGCGCTGCATTACCGCATGCATCCCCACAATCTGCCCTGCCTGGCCGCGGGCCGACCCGACGCCTGTGTGCTGGCGAACAACCATGTACTTGACTTCGGAAGCCAGGGGCTCCACGACACACTTGATGCACTCTCCGACGCGGGCCTCCGGGCGGTGGGTGCGGGGCGAAATGCCAACGAGGCACGACAGCCCGCAGCCGTCAAGGTTGAGGGGGACAGGCATGTCGTGATCTTTTCGTGCGGGATGGCGTCCAGCGGCATCCCGCCAAGCTGGGCCGCGACCCCCGACCAGCCGGGCATCAACTTCGTCCGCGACCTATCACGTTCCAGCGCTAGCGAGCTCATCGGCGGGATGCGCGAGATAAAGCGACCCGGTGATGTCGTGGTGGCTTCCGTGCACTGGGGGTCCAACTGGGGATACAACGTCTTGCCGGATCAAATCCGCTTCGCGCATGACCTCATCGACGGTGGCGTCGATGTTGTCCATGGGCATTCCTCGCACCATCCTCGCCCGATCGAGACGTACCGGGACAAGCTCATCCTCTACGGATGTGGCGACCTCATCAACGACTATGAGGGAATCACCGGCTATGACCAGTACCGGGGTGACCTGCGCCTGCTGTACTTCGCCTCAGTGGAACCGGACACTGGCAGGTTGCTCAACCTGCGGATAGTACCGATGCAGGCTCGGAAGATGCGACTCCACCGTGCCTCGCTCGCAGATTCGGAATGGCTGCGAGCAGTCCTCAACCAAATCAGCCTCGACTTCAGTTCAGGCGTCTACCTTGCACCCGACGGTATTCTCGCCCTCTGTCAGTGAGCAAGGCGGTCGGTCCGGCCACATCTGGCGTTACTGGGCGCCGGATGCCGGCGGTCCTGTCCGCTCGCTGGCTGGTGCTGAGCAGCGGTTTAGGTGGCCACAGCCGGTACCTCACGGCTTCATCCGGCGCCTGGCACCAACCGCCGCCATCCCACCAGCAACGAGCAAGCCAACCAGCGCACCGGTTCCGGCCGCGATCAGCGGCTGCGGGCTCACCGGGTCCGGCAGCGAGTAGGGCGGCGTCAACAGCTGGGCATTCGATCCCACCTGGCCGGTGAGTTTGACCTCGTCGATTCGGGCCTGGATCATCTTCTCCCGGTCCAACGATGCAGCTAGCTGAGCCCGGGCGTCATTGAGGGAAGTCTGAGTGGCGGTTCCGGCCAACACCGCAGTCGTCAGTTCCTGGACCCGCGTTTGCAGCTGGGTGCTGTTCTGGCGGGCGCCAGCGAGCTGGGTCTCGAGGTTGTGGGCCACTCCGCTGAGCTGGCCGGCGAGCGCCAGGTAGCCGTCCATCACGGCCTGCAACGTCTGCAGGGCGGCCAGCTCGGTGGAATCGTGAGCCTCAACCTCGATGACCTCGCTGTTTTCCAGAACCTTCACGCTCACGTCCTTGTCGAGGTCCTCAAACTGCCGACCCTGCTTCTGTGCGACCGGGCCGAGCACGGCCCGGCTTTTCAACAACACCAGCTGGGTGCTGAGCTCACGATTCTGCCGAAGCGGGTCGCCGCCCTGGTCGTGGCTGATGGGGTAGAAGATCTCCGCGCGCGCTCCGTAGGTTTTCGGCAACACCAGCGCGCCGACCAGCCCACCGGCAGCGCCAAGCAGAATGATCGTCAACGCCAGTAAGACCAAGCGCGCCCCAGCGGATGGTTTCGTCAGATCCTCATCAGCTCGCCACGGCCGGTACGCCCGGCTCAACAAACAGGCAAAGTGCCAAAACAACAAGCGATCCGCCCAATACAAGGCTAATTGCTTCCCCGTGCAGATTCATACATCACTTCTCCTACGGAATCCATCAGATTGGACTCCCCCGCCCCACCTACTATCGCTCCTGCACCGGCAGAGGACAAGAGGACCTGGTGCTCTTCGCCGACCTGCAATCGCACCACGCGGTGAGCTTTCCTTGACGGCTACCTCGCCGCGCCTAACCTCGGGCTGCTACGCCTGCACGTTCATACGGTGTTACGGCTCGCGATCACCCTGTTGACCTAGGGTCGCGACGGGCCATACAGCGCATCACGGATCGAGCAGGGTGTCCCCGTGCGCACAGTGCAGGACATCCTCGGCCTGCTCATTACGAGACCGCATCGCACGTCATCTGCGTTTGATTCCACGGCGCTTTGCCCACACCATGCCGCCTCGACGACGGGTCGCCGTAGCCACTGCAGATCATGCAGGGCCTGCCACCCGCCATCGCCCATGGCCTTCACAGACGAGTCGTTCCGGGAAGATCGAACGAGCGCTCATCGCGGCGGTCCTTGAGGTCCGAGCCCAGCAAACGGCCCGCGAGCTCATGCGGCGCCTGCCGGGATCGCGGTGGACGACAAGCTGCACTGACACCCAGATGGATCATCTTCAGCCGAAGGATGCCGCAGCCATACCTTCAGACCTCAACTGGGGTGTAATGGATTCGCGGTTGCCCGCACTCCTCTTACGGCCGGAAATGTGGCCACAGGGTTGACGGAGGAGGGTGCGCCGTGGGGAAGTTTGAGGCCGTTTATCGCCGCAGCCTGGAGGATCCCGCCGGCTTCTGGGAAGAGGCGGCGCAAAACATTGATTGGATGAGGCCTGCAGACCGGGTGCTGGACGACGCGGGCGCGCCGTTTTACCGGTGGTTTGCGGGCGGCGCGTTGAATACCTGTCACAACGCGCTTGATCGACATGTGGAAGGTGGCCGAGCCGACCAGGTCGCGCTCATCTACGACTCGCCAGTCACGTCGACCGTCCATCGCTTTACCTATCGGGAGCTGCAGGCAGAGGTCGCCCGGTTTGCCGGTGCGTTAGCAGCTCGCGGGGTTGGCAAGGGCGACCGGGTGGTGATCTTTATGCCGATGGTGCCCCAGGCGGTGATCGCGATGCTGGCCTGTGCTCGGATCGGCGCGATCCACTCGGTCGTGTTCGGTGGGTTCGCGGCCCCGGAGCTCGCCAGCCGCATCGACGACGCGAAGCCGAAAGCAATCGTGTTCGGCTCCTGCGGGATCGAGGCCGGCCGGGTCGTCGAGTACGCCCCGCTGGTCAACCGGGCGCTCGAACTGTCCGAGCACCAGCCGCAGTTCTGCATCGTCGCTCAACGACTCAAGACAAAAGCCGAGCTGATCACCAGGCGGGACGTCGACTGGGACGACGCGGTCGCGAACGCCGAGCCCGCCGGCTGTGTACCGGTCGCAGCCACCGACCCGTTGTACATCCTGTACACGTCGGGAACGACCGCCCAGCCCAAGGGCGTCGTACGGGATAACGGCGGTCATGCCGTGGCATTGCGCTGGTCGATGACCAACATCTACGACACCGGCCCTGGCGAGGTGTACTGGGCGGCGTCGGACATCGGCTGGGTCGTCGGCCACTCGTACATCGTGTACGCCCCGCTGCTGACCGGGGCCACCACGGTGCTTTATGAGGGCAAGCCAGTTGGCACTCCCGACCCGGGCGCGTTCTGGCGGGTCATCTCCGAGCACGGCGTGAAGACTCTGTTCACTGCGCCGACGGCGGTGCGGGCGATCAAGAGGGAAGATCCGTACGGTAAGCACCGCGCACGCTATGACGTTTCGACGTTGCGCTACCTGTTCCTTGCTGGAGAACGGCTCGACCCTGACACCTATCACTGGGCCTGCGACCTGCTGAACGTTCCGGTCATCGATCACTGGTGGCAGACCGAGACCGGCTGGGCGATCGCCGCGAACTGCATGGGCATCGAGCCGCTGCCGATCAAGCCTGGGTCGCCGACCAAGGCGGTGCCCGGCTGGGACGTGCGGATCCTCAACGTCGACGGCGCGCAGCTACCGGCGAACCGCGATGGCGCGGTGGCGGTCAAGCTGCCACTGCCGCCCGGCGCGCTGCCGACGCTGTGGCGGGCCGACGACCGCTACATCAGCACTTACCTGTCGACACACGACGGTTACTACCTCACCGGTGACGGCGGGCACGTCGACCCTGATGGCTACCTGTTCATCATGGGCCGCACCGATGACGTCATCAACGTGGCGGGCCACCGCCTGTCCACCGGTGCAATGGAGGAAGTCATTGCCTCCCATCCGGATGTCGCTGAGTGCGCCGTCGTTGGCGTCCAGGATGAGCTCAAAGGCCAGGTGCCGCTTGGCTTCGTGGTGCTCAAGGCCGGCACCGACCGCGACCACAGCCAGCTCGAAACCGAGCTCGTGCAGATGGTTCGCGAGCAGATCGGCCCCGTGGCGGTGTTCAAGCAGGCCAAGGTGGTCGCACGGCTACCGAAGACCCGTTCCGGCAAGATCCTGCGCGCCACGATGCGCCGCATCGCCGACGGCCAGGAATACAGCGTCCCGCCAACAATCGACGACCCCGCCATCCTCGACGAGATCATCCAGACGCTGGCAGGCCGGTCGTATCTGGCAGCCACTGATGGCTCTCGTCTAGAAGTGGGCGCTGCAGACGCTGCCGATAAGAGGCGCCATGCGGCGAAGTGATACTCATCGACCGTCGCACATGAGGGGCTGGAGAAACGGATGAAAAGCGCACAAGGCGCGACTCCCACCGGTGCGGAGATGCGCCGGGTCGCAATCGCAAGCTGCGTGGGCACCACCATCGAGTTCTATGATTTCTTCATCTATGGCACAGCCGCCGCGCTGGTGTTCCCGAAGGTCTTTTTTCCTGCGCTGGGTTCGACCGCTGGCACGGTGGCCTCATTTGCCACCTTCGCGGTGGCGTTCATCGCCCGACCGGTCGGGGCCGTGGGCTTCGGACACTACGGCGACCGGATCGGCCGTAAGCGGACGCTCATTTCGACGCTGCTGTTAATGGGCGTCTCGACTGTGCTTATTGGGTTGCTGCCGGGCGCGGCCACGATCGGGATCGCGGCCCCCATCCTGCTGGTCGTGCTGCGGTTCGCCCAGGGTCTCGCGGTGGGCGGGGAATGGGCCGGCGCGACGCTGCTCACCGCGGAATACGCGCCGCAACAACAGCGGGGACGGTATGCAATGTTTCCCCAGCTCGGTCCGCCAATCGCACTTGCGCTGTCCAGCGCGACGTTCCTGATCACCGGCCTCACACTCGGCAACACCGATCAGTCGTTCCTCGACTACGGGTGGCGGGTGCCGTTCCTGGTCAGCGTCGTGCTGCTCGGAGTGGGTCTGTACGTCCGGTTGAGGATCGAGGAGACGCCGGTGTTCCGGCAGGCCCAGATGCAGGACACGACCACACATGTCCCGCTGCGAGAGGCGTTCAGGTACGCGCCGTGGGAGATTCTGCTCGCAGCTGGATCCGTCACCGTCATATTCGCCCTGTTCTACACCGGCACGACGTACCTCACCAGCTATGGCACCAGCCCCACCGGCGCGGCACTGAGCCGCACGCTGGTGCTGTCCCTGGGGATTGTCGCTGCGGCGGCGCTGGCGCTGGGCGTCATCCTGTCAGCGGTCTACTCCGATCGGTTCGGCCGGCGCGTCCTGATCATGGCATTTTCCGCCGCTGCGGCAGTGTGGTCGCTACTGCTATTCCCGCTACTCGACACGCACTCCCCAGTAGCCTTCGCCGTGGGCCTGATCGTCACGCTGGGGCTTATGGGCCTCGCCTACGGCCCGATCGGAGCGTTCCTACCGGAGACGTTCCCCACCCGATACCGCTACACCGGTGCCGGTGTGAGCTACGGCCTGGCTGGCATCGTGGGCGGCGCGATCCCACCGCTGGTAGCTGCGCCGCTGGCGGCGGCGTTCGGCAGCTTCAGCATTGGCGTTCTGCTGTGTGGGCTTGCGCTGCTCAGCCTGTTGTGCACCGCAGCGCTTGCCGAAACAAAGAATCGCGACTTGCAGCAGGCTCAGCAGCCCAGCGTCCCAGTCCTCCGGTGAGCTATCTGCTTTGTGGGATCGGATGTAGGGGCGTGGGCCGCGAAAGCCGTCGGGTGGTACTGGCTAGCCCCGCCGTGGTCAGGCGGGCAGGGGTGGGCACGGTAGCGGCGTAGACCCCCACCACTCACTAAACCGACCGGATTCGGACTGGTGGATCAGCCCCGGCGAAACTGCGCAGGGCCCCGGCGCGCAACCGCCTTGAGCTGGCGAACTCCCGTTTAGCTGGTGGACAACCCCAAGTGCTCGGCCAGCCACTTCGACTGCCACTCCCGCTCGGTGCGGTAGCGCTTCTCGTACTCCAGGCCTCCCTCCTGACCTGCGGTGTAGCCAGCCGCATGCGCCGCGACATAGGGCACTGCCTTAACCAAGGCCATGGAACCGATTGAGAACGAAGCGGCGTCAGCCACGTAGCCGACGACGATGGCAACCTCTTCGGGCACGGCGTCGACCAACGCGGCCGCCGTGGCCGCCAGCGAGTCAAGCTCCGCGCACTCAGCGAGGCTGTCAGCAGGCGCGTTGAGGCCTAGCGCATGGAGTTGTCCAACGCCGTAGTCGCGGATCCGCCAGGCACATGCCCGCGCGTAGCGTCGCATCATGGGTTCGTGCCATGCGTTCATATGGCGCAGAAGCCGTCCCCGAGGAGCGAGCATCACCCGGTCCACGTCTGTGATCGGCTCGGCGAGCTCGACCTCCCATAGCCCAGCCCCCCACCAGTAGGGGAGTTGGCTGGCGCTACAGGCATGAATGCCATGGCGGCACAGCTCAAGCGGGCCTCGTGTTTCGACCCAGGCGCCTGGAAACTCACTCGTGGGCAGAGGCCAGGGGAACCTTGAGTATGGCCCTATGCCGCTTGGGTCCAGGAACTTGTACGCGATCATTGGCCGTCATCCGGTTACGTGTGGGATCCGCTTTTCCAATTGCGGAACGCGGCAAGCAGCTGCGCTTTAGCCGCAGGACTAATCCACTCCTCCCTTAGAGTGCCGCTAATCTTAATCGTCTTGTGCATCTCGGCGAGGTAATTGGAGCAGCCCTCGCAACGCGCGAGGTGTTGTTCGAAGCACATCCGGTCGTCCGGTGTCATCGTCCTCTCGAGATAATCGGTGACAAGCTCGATCAGCTCCTGGCACCGCAGCTCTCGGGGGTGGCGCACCTCAGCCTCGTTGCTCATGGCGTTCGTAAATAGCGCTCGAGTTCCCGCCGCACCCGGGACCGCGCGCGATGGAGCAGAACCCTCTGGTTGTTGGCCGTCACCCGCAACACATTACTGACCTCCTCTGTGGTTAGGCCTTCGATGTCCCGGAGCGTGAAGACCTCCCGCTGAGCCAGCGGGAGGTCAGCAACCAACCGGCCGATGACGTGGCGGAGCTCCTGGTTAAGAAGCTGGTCTTCTGGAACATCAGCCCAACCGGTAGGGATGGCCTCAGCGTGGTCCAGCCGCCAGATCCCACGCCAGCGGTGATTGGAAGGAAAGAACCGCTCGGGCTCCAGGGCGGGCTCACTCGGCGCCGCCTCGGCGTTCCAGGCGGCCGAGAAGGGGATGCTCCGCCGTTCGTGGTCCCTCGTCCGGGCAGCGCAACGGATGAGGATGGTGAAAAGCCAGGTCTTGAGTGAGCAGCGCCTCTCGAAGCGGGCGAGACTACCCAGGAAACCCAGCCAGGTCTCTTGGACGACCTCCTCGGCCACGGCGTGGCTCGAGACGTAGAGGCGGGCGACCCGCAGCAAAGACGCATGGTAGCGGTCGATCAGGGCGGCAAACGCGTCCTCGTCGCCGCGAGAGAGGGCCTCGACCAGTAAGTCATCGACCGATACCGACTCGTTAGGTGGTGTCGAGACGAGTTCGTCTTCGCCGGCGTTTGTGGTCCCCGTTTGGCGCTCCCGCCGTAATGACTGCTGAGCCACCAGCAGAGCCTGCTCCCTAGCCTTGGCCAAGAGCAAGATGTTTACCTCGATGATTCGCGGATCGTGGCCCCGCCGGGCCGGAGCCGTTGGCTGGTCCCAACGCCTTATCGATCCATCTAGCGGTTAAGAAGCTACTGGAGACATCGCTGGGCATCTCCGGTGCTGCAAGCGCGCTGCCGTTCATGCTGGGCGTCGCTCGCCGGACGTGTGGGCCCACGCTCGGATTCTGGGCCGGCATGTGGGTGCAGGCGGCCGATGCACTGCAGCAGGTCGATCGGGGCGAGATCGGTAATCAGCATGGGGGCCCTCGCGTTCAACGTGCTGAGCCTGATCGACGTGGTCATCGCGATGATCCTCGGAGTCCTGGCTGCGCCCGGCCCGCTGCAGCTGCTGCAGGTCACCCCCCTCGACCGGAGTGATGACCCTGCTGGTCGACTTACTGGTCGATGTTGTAGATCACCTCGACCATGACGGTGAGTTTCTGGGTACCGGGCTCGATGGGCACGGGCGTAGCCGCCGCTGGTGCGTCACCACGGTCAAACGGGCTCGGCGGGTTGACCGATACCTCGATGATCGAACGGATCCGGCCCAGCTTCACTCCGGCCGCGTCGGCCATCTGCTTGGCCTGGGCCTGTGCCTGCTGAACCGCGTTGATCCGGGCCTGGGCACGCGACGCGCTGTCGTCACCGATCGAGAAGCCGAGTTGCTGTACCCGCACAGCGTCACCCGTGGCCTCAACGGCGGCGTCGATGAGCTCACCGGCGCCGCCGATGTCACGCAACGTGGCAGTGACTTGGTTCGCCACCTCATAGCCGATGATCCGCCCGGTCGCTGAGTCGTACGTCGGATTGATCGACAGCTGGCTGGTCTGCAGGTCCGCTGCGGCGACTCCCTTGCTCTTCAGCACGTCGATCAGCGCGGTCGCCTTTCCGTTGTTCGCATCAAGGGCGCCCTTGGCGCTTTGACCCCGCGTCTGCACTCCGAGGATGACCGTCACGGTGTCCGGGGTCCCGGTGACCGTTCCGAGACCACGGGCGGTGATGCTGGGCAGGTCCGCCGCTCCAGCACCGGTCGACACCGCGGCCGGCTGGTTACTGCCGGAGCACCCGACCAGCACGAGCGCTCCGAGCGCGAGGACCGCCGCACTGGACACGGCACGCTTCATCGGGATCCCCGTTCAGTGGCTGATGCACCAAGGACGATCCGGAACGCCAAAGGTTGCACAGTGACGGCCGGCCCGCGGGATCGGACGGCTGCCAGCCGGCTGTACCCCCGCGAGCTTCGTCACTGAGCCCTGGCTCTGCAGCCCGCAGCGGGACATGTCTAGAGCTTGGGAATCTCTCTACCGTGCCAGGTGATACATGCTGACCTGCGGATGGCCTCTACCGTGGCGTACCGCAGTTGACCGCTGTTGACTCTTCGTTACGGCACGCAGACAGCACGGCCGGGGTGCTTTGGTCGCATGACGGGATGTCGAAGCGGCTATGGTTCACGTCCTCGGCTGCCGTGACTGCATGAGCACTCCCCGCTTCGTCGGCGCAACTGTTGGAGGACGACGCCGATAAGGAATCAATATTGTAAGACCAAAAGTAAGGCCGTCGGAGTGCGGGTCGAACCGCCGACCTTCCGATTTAGGCAAGCGAGCGCCAAGTGGGGATCGGTCGCGTCAGCCGCGTTTGCCTTGACGACCACCTGGTCCAGCTCAGCGACCCGTTCATTGAGCGGTCAGGGACCGTGAACATCATTAGGAAACCCTGGGCCAATTGTACGGTTGGTGGTGCTGGGTGATCCCTGTAGGGACGCGGGGTCAATCAGAGGCTTACCGCCCAGATCACCGCCAGAAGGGTGCCGGCGATCAGAGCTACGCCCACCGCGAGCAGCGTCCAGGCAACGGCCCCACCCCGGGGGTCGTCTCTGCGGTCCAGCCGCGGCAGGTCAATCTCGATGTGCTCTGGTTCGATCATGACTGCTCCTCGTCGATCTCTCCAGACGGGCAGGAGCGCGCTCAATTTCCGCAAGTTCCTTTCTACCACTTGTACGGGAGTAGCATTGCTTAAATCCCCATAGCAGCCATATCGGGCAGTGCGTGAGGGGTCGTGCTTGGCCACGTCCGTGAGCGGAGGCCGATGCCTTCGGCGCTGTCCGATGTGAGGCTCTGTCACGGTCTGGCGCGTTGGTGGGTTCGACCCGACGGCTAGGGTCGGTTATGGATCATTTTTTGGCTTGCGCCTTAGGGTAGGTGGAGTGGGTGACGGAAATAGAACCTTCTATGGCCAGCTTGGGCGGCTGCGGCAGCTGGGCGCGGTCAGGTGCTGGGACTGCGGCCGGCCGGGTTGCGGTGCAGTGCTGGCGGGCGTGGAAGCCGGTATTCCGTCGCGTCGGCGAGCTTGCCTTCGGTGCGTACGATCACGACGCCAAAGGGTCTACTATCAATCAGGAGTATTACCGCGTGCAAGGTTATCCGATCGCGGTCTGGCGTGTCAGGGTGCCCGGCAAGGCGTTTGGGTCGAGTATCGGGAGCTGTATGGTGCGTGGTGGCAGCGTGCTTCCACGAATGGCCGTGTAATAAGGACCGTCGACCGGTATCGGATTAGGGGATACTCGGTCGACGGCCCGTACGCCAGCGGTGTCACTTACGCGCTCACAGTGCTTGATACAATCGGATGCTGCAACGTTAGCTCGAATGCGCTAGAAAGGAGTGGCATGATGAAAGGTAATCCTGTCTCGCAAAAACTAGTCCCAAAAACGCTTGCTCGCATCGGTGTCATAACGAGAAGTCCCCTCCTTTGGGCCCTAGCTACTGCCGTCATGGCCACTACGGGGGGACCGAGAGGGAAACAAGCGGCATTGCGAGGATCCGTGTGCTACGTACTTGGGCTTGGAGCTGGCAATTTGCCGAAACCTCTGTTCGGACGGGCTCAGCCCCGTCACCCTCGCCCTCGTAAGCCGGAGGTGATAAAGGGTGCGTTCCCCTCCGGTCATGCTGCAGCGGAGGTAGCTTACGTATTTGGAGCGTCACTGGAGGCTCCCGTTGCGTTCTTACCGCTAGGAACGATGGCGATGCTTGCGCACTTATCGCTTGTCAAAGCCGGAAAACATTATATAAGTGACACGCTGGTGGGCGGAATAATTGGCCTTGCAATGGTTGCACTGACGGCAAAAGCATGGCCACCTCACACTGCCCTTGCACCACGACGGGAAGGGCCCACCACGAACTCCGATCGAACTCTGTCAACAAAGATGCCGACAGTGTCTGCTCCACCGGGTTAAGATTGACGCTTCGGACCTGGCACCGTGACCTGGTCAATCAGGAGGTCGGTGAATTCCTCCGCAGCGGTCGCATCGAACTGGTCGTAGCGGTACCGGGTGACCAGTGTGAGTCGCTGTTCGACGGTGACGACTCCGATGGCGACGCTGCAGGCGGGGTCACACGGTGGGGAAAACCACAGCTCGGGCGGCTCAGAGTCATCCCTCTTGTTCAGCGTGGGTGGCTCGGGGATACGGCCCAGATTCGACAGCATCGC